>JAPJPE010000097.1 GCA_030825825.1 Streptococcus sp.
TCGTCTGTCCGTTTGCGATAATAGAACTCAGACAAGTCCGGGTCTTCCATCACTTCCAGCAGAGGAAGCATGTCGTAGGACAAGTCCAACTTTTCTAATTGGTCCTTCTCAACCCAAGAAACTTCTCCTTCTTCAGATGATCTGAGCTGGCCTGTAAATTCTGTCGCTTTGTAGCAAAAGACAATATAGCGGCCTCCCTCATCTGGCTCCCAGTCTTTGACTGCGACCAGTTTTGGATCTGCAATTGTCAGTCCTGTCTCTTCGTAGACTTCACGAATGACGGATTCTACAAGGCTTTCTCCTTCTTCGATATGGCCACCTGGAAAAGCATGGCCAGCCCAGTGAGTCTTTTCAGGTGAGCGGTATTGGAGGACTACTTTCCCATTTTCAAGATCTTCGACCATGCAAAGATTGCACAGTATAGTAGGCGTTGTACGTGACATATATTTCCTTTCTATGATATTGACAATTAATCAATATAAATTTTTTTCTTTATCTCTTTTTTCATCACAAAGGGATTTACCAGCTCATGGTATTCATCATAGGCATCCAAAAAAGAGCCTCTCTGAAAGACAATTGACTTCTCTTTTAAATAATATTCCGAGTGAATCGTTACCGGACCATGGCCATCAAAGGTAAAAAGCAACTCAATGAAAAATGCTAGGATCAGGCTAGCAAAGAGACTCAAGAGAACACTCACAAGATTCTTCCAATTTGGTGCATGTTTTCGATAGAAGCGATACCAGCTGTGACATAGAATAGTCACAGCCCCTAGATACAACCAGGGATTCCAGAGGAGCGGCGTAAAGGCACAACCATTGAAGTCCAAAAGGAAGTTAGCAAAAACAAAAAGCAACAAAATCAGATACAAGATTCGAAACAGGTTCCGATACTTTCTCATGTTGATCTCTCTTTCTTAGTAATTGGTTTAAACTGGATCTCCTAAAGTAACATCAACAGAATATGATAACCTAACCGGAGCCAATGTTCTATAAGGGGCGTATCCGGATCATTTTTTTTGCTGTCTAAGAATAGACTTAGCGATAATAAAAGTAAGCTAAGTGCTATAACTATTTTAAGAACCAATCTCATACCACCAAGAGCTAAAGAAACTATTGAACCAATTAGTGGTAAAGGGGAAAATATAAATGCCACTATGCCGAAATAGATCTTAATCAATGATAAAACCAATAAACCATAAACAACAATCTTCGTAAATAGAGAGACTCTTTTATCTTCTTTTTTCAGTTTTGAAATGAAATAGATGACATAGATCATATACATAAACAGCAACATATTTATTTCCCCTATTTCCCATGGATTTTAATTCTATTTTATCCAACATCCGTTAAGAATACAACCGCTTGCCTAGAAATGTCCAACAAAGACAAGGACAGGATCAGAGTTTCTTCACTTCTGCTGCGACCTTTTGGAGATGCTGTTCCCGCATGCTAGCAGTGTTCACATCCCGTCCAACCTCTCCCAAGATACACACGCGTTTGGTTTTAATCCCACAGTGGTTCAAGACGGCATTTTTCAAAACAGAGATGCCATAACTATCCGGAATGTTGAGAGGACCTGAAAAGATCTTATACCACCAAGTAGGCGCCATGGAGGTCGCATAAATACTGGCCGTTTTCCCTTTTAGCAACTTCTTGAATTGCTTGCCTCTCAGGTAATTCCAGATAAAGCTCCCCTGATCATTAGCCGAGTAGGCAATCCCCGGTGTAAAGACCCGATCAATCCATCCTTTCATAAGGCTCGGCATACTACTCCACCAGATAGGATAAACAAAGATGAAATGATCTGCCCATTGGATCCATTCTTGAGAACGAAGGATAAAGGAATCTTCCTCCATCCGCTTTCGATAACCATAGCGAAGGACAGGATCAAAGTCCTCTTCATTGAGATTGATCACTTTAAGCTCGTGGTGATTTGAGTCAATAGTTTCGACAATGGTTTGAAAAATAGCCTGACAGTAACTTTCCTTATCTGGATGCCCATTGATGACTAGAATTTTCATTCGACTTCTCCTTCATTTCTTTAGTTCATTCTATCTCTTTTATTTTTTTACTTGATTAATTGATAATGATTCAAAGATTGATAGATACGTTCTTTAAGAATTATTATTTGAAGAACACATCATCCGCAACTCCTTAACAGGTTTTCCAAGTTCAAGTATTTTTTCTTGACCATCAAAAGTAAAACCCATTTTTTGATAGAAAGCAATGGCTCGCTTATTATCTTTCAAAACCCATAAATAAATTTCAGAGAAATGATCGAGAGCAGCAAATGCAGCATGCATTAACTGTTTACTCACACCTTTTCCATAGTAATCTTTTAAAACATATAAGGCGATGATTTCACCAGCTTGAATGGCCTCATCACGAAAATTTCCATAGCTGATAAATCCAACGACCTTCTTTCCATCCATCGCAATCAAGGTATTTTCTGGATACTTTTGACTAAAGAAACGACATCTATCTAATGTCATCGTCTCCTGAAATTCCGCGGGTAAAAGATCGTCATAAGCCTCTCTCCACGTTTGCCAATGAACGAGAGATTTTCCTTCTATCTCTTCAGGAGTTTCCATTGTTTTAATGATAATCTTCATTCGCTTTATCCTATCTAATCCAAAGCCTTGACTTCCAACATCATATCGCGGATTTGGGCTGCTAGTTCAAAGTCAAGCACTTCGACGGCTTCTTGCATTTGACCTTGCAGTTTCTTGACCAGTTCCTTGCGCTCTTGGCGGTTGAGACTGGCGATGTCCACTTCCTTGTCCTCTTCCTTGGCCACAGCCTTGGTAACAGAGATCAGGTCACGGATTTCCTTCTTGATGGTTTGTGGCACTATGCCATGCTCTTCATTATAAGCCATCTGGATTTTCCGACGACGGTCTGTTTCATCGATGGCTTTTTGCATAGACTGGGTCATGGTGTCCGCATACATGATGACGTGACCCTCGCTATTACGGGCTGCACGACCGATGGTCTGAATCAATCCACGCTCATTACGAAGGAAGCCTTCCTTATCCGCATCAAGGATGGCAACTAGACTGACTTCTGGTACGTCAATCCCTTCGCGAAGGAGGTTAATCCCGACCAAGACATCAAAGACACCCAAACGCAAATCTCGAATAATCTCCGTTCGTTCCAAGGTCTTAATGTCCGAGTGCATGTATTTGACCTTGACCCCCATTTCCTTAAAGTAGTCGGTCAAGTCTTCCGCCATCTTCTTGGTCAGGGTGGTAACAAAGGTCCGCTCTCCCCGTTCTACACGCGCATTGATCTCACCCAAGAGATCGTCCATTTGTCCCATTGTTGGGCGAACTTCCACTTCTGGATCCAAAAGACCAGTCGGACGGATAATCTGCTCAATGACAGTATCGGTTTGTTCCATCTCATAGTCACCCGGTGTCGCTGACACATAGACAATCTGGTGGACATGACTTTCAAACTCCTCCCGACGCAGTGGCCGGTTATCCAAGGCTGACGGCAAACGGAAACCATAGTTGACCAGCATCTCCTTGCGCGAGCGGTCTCCATTGTACATGCCCTTGATCTGTCCCATGGTCATGTGACTTTCATCGATCATAATGAGAAAATCTTCTGGGAAGAAGTCAAGAAGGGTGTAGGGAGGCTCTCCTTCACTCCGGCCATCCATGTGACGGGAGTAGTTTTCGACCCCATTGGTGTAGCCCATCTCCCGCAGCATTTCAATATCATACTCGGTCCGTTGTTTTAGACGTTGAGCTTCTAGCAACTTCCCTTCTTTTTCAAAGACCTTCAACTGCTCTTCTAGTTCAGCCTGAATCTTGGCAATGGCTACTTCCATATGGTCATCATTGGTCACGAAGTGAGTGGCTGGGAAAATAGCCAAGTGGTCCACTTCACCAAGGACTTGACCCGTCAAAGCTTCAACCTCACGGATGCGGTCAATTTCGTCCCCGAAAAACTCCACCCGGAAGGCATGTTCATCACGCGAAGCTGGGAAAATCTCGACCACATCCCCACGAACACGGAATTTCCCCCGTTGAAAGTCGATGTCATTGCGCTCAAACTGGATATCCACTAGGTCATTAAGCAGTTTATCACGAGAAATCTCCAGACCTGGGCGCAGGCTGACCACGCTGTCCGAGTATTCTTTGGGAGAACCCAAACCATAGATACAAGAGACAGAAGCGACAACGATCACATCGTTACGCTCTAACAATGCTGATGTTGCTGAGTGACGAAGCTTGTCAATCTCATCATTGACCGAACTATCTTTTTCGATATAGGTATCGCTAGAGGGCACATAAGCTTCTGGCTGGTAGTAATCGTAGTAAGAGACGAAGTACTCGACCGCATTTTCTGGGAAAAATTCCTTGAACTCCCCATAGAGTTGCCCTGCTAGGGTTTTATTGTGGGCGATGACCAAGGTCGGTTTATTGACTTGGGCAATGACCTGGCTCATGGTATAGGTCTTCCCCGTACCAGTCGCCCCCATCAGGATTTGGGCCTTTTCTCCACCCTCGATGTTATCTACCAACTGTTCAATGGCCTGCGGTTGATCCCCAGACGGTTGGTATTTCGATACTAGTTTAAATTTGTTATCTGTTACTCGATTAATCATCTCTTTGACCTCACATATATAGACCTTATTTTACCATAAATCACTAGAATTCTCTGAGATGAGGAATGAAAGGGAAAACAACATATTACAAAATAATTAATTGGACACAAATTAGAGTGAAAACTAAACAAGACTCTCGCAATTACTTCGAAAGTCTTGTCTTTTATTCTAAAACCATGCAATACGTAATAAACATCAGTGTCCATGATATACAAAATTAGCAAGGTTTGCTCATCAGTATTATTTTTACGAAATCAATTTACTACTTAACTTCTTGGTTCCTTACTAAGAGGTAGAGAGTTGCTCCAAGTGAGCATACAAGTCCAATAACGTAAGTACAGAGTTGCAAATTGGAAACTCTCCCTAATATTGTTTCAGCAACAATATTATAAAATAGATAACTAGTCAATGGTTCCACTACTCTTTCTATGA
>JAPJPE010000098.1 GCA_030825825.1 Streptococcus sp.
GCAGATGAAGATGCAGTCAAGGTGGATAATGATGAAGATACTTCGGTCGGAACCATGTACCTTTCAGATAACAAAATGACCATCACAGCAGGAGACGATGGCATCCATGCTTCTGGTGATCTGATCATCGATAGCGGAACCTATAAGGTAACCGAGTCTGTCGAAGGTCTCGAAGGAAAATCGATCACCATTAACGGTGGAGATATCACCATCTACGCAACCGATGACGGTGTCAATGCAGCCAATGCTAATGCCAACCAAGATGAAATTTTCTTCACCATGAACGGTGGAACCCTCAACGTTGAAGTTGGCCAAGGGGATACCGATCCAATCGATTCGAATGGAAATATCACTGTTACTGGAGGAACCATCAAATTAACAGGGCAATCCGGATTTGACTTTGATGGAACGGCTACCTACACCGGTGGAGATATCTATATCAATGGTGAAAAACAAACAGAAATTGTCAATTCCATGCCTGGAGGCGGTGGTGCTCCCGGCGGTGGCGGGCCTCAAGGTGGTGGACCTGGAGGCGGACATCCATAATAACAAATAAAGGCAGGATTTCTTCCTGACCTTTTTTTGTTCCTCTTTTTATGATAGAATAGAGAATCAATCAACTTGTTGAAAGGAACATGATGAAAAAACAGATACTACCTCTTTTCTTCACACTCTTGCTGTCTCTTCTTTTTCTATCAGCCTGTGTGCCGGACCTTAAGATCAATTTTAAACAAGAGCCTACTACTGCCAGCTCAAAAAAGAAAACCACTAAAAAAAGTAGCTCGAGTCGTTCAACTAGCTCAACTAGCACAGGTAATTCCTCTAGCTCTCCCTCAACTACTTCTGACATCATCACAACCGAAGGGCTCCCTAGAAATGCCCAAGAAGCACCCAAGGATAAAATTTATGCAACAGGGAACTTAAAAGTAGCCTACTCTAAAAATGACGACAATATTTTTGTACAAACGCCGGATTATGAAGGGTATACCACTGCTCTTGTCCAAAAAATCCTTGGAAATCCAGAGAAACAAATAACAGACCCTGCTTATATTAGCGAATCTTTTCAAAATATTGAACTAGAAAACATTAAAAATCTCTACCGTAAGGGGAAAATGACAGAAGAACAAGCTCATGCCTTTTTATTGGGGGCAGTTGATCTGAAACAAGCTTCTAAATTTGGAGTAGCCTACACCATTTACACCTATAAAAACAACACCATCCAACTGGTCTTTGAAAACGACCGACTTCTCTATATTACGCCAAATCCTGATGTTGTCTTCTTTAAATAATAAAAATTCTCGCTTAAACAAGCGAGAATTTTTGTTTCACATGAAACAAAAAACTCCCAACACATTCTGTTGGGAGTTCCCGAAGATTAGTCCTCTTCATATTTTTTTGGATTATAGAACCACATTCCGAGACCTGCAAAAAGAGCAATCGTCATCAGAAGAAAGACCACTTGATTTCCAATTTCTCCTGTCATCGAAATCGTTTGACGAAGACCAGAGACGGTATAGCTCATTGGCAAGAATGGATGAATGGATTGGAAAAATCCATTTGTCAAAGCAAGAGGATAAGTTCCTGCACTAGAAGCCAATTGTAAAAGCAAGAGGATCAAAGAGAGGAAAGCACCGACCTTTCTTTGCCATGTTGTTAAAGCGGTCACAATAGACATGAAGGCTACACTACCGATCACACAAAGGAAGAGGGTAGCCATCTCATGATTGGCAGATAAACCAATCAAGTGAACAGCACCATAGACCAAGATTCCTGCAACCACCGCAATGGTTCCATTGACCTCAAAGCGAGATTTAAACCATGCCCAGCGACTTTCAGGATGACGACCGGATGGCAATTTTGCAAAGATCATATTGGTTGACAAGGCACAAACAAAGAGTGCTACAGAGATCATATAAGGAGCCATTCCGACACCATTCACCGGGACATTGTCACGGTCTGTTTTAGACAAAGTGACAGGATCTGCTAAAGTTTTAGCGTTTTCTTTTTCAGTTGTAGCCACATTCAATTGTCCCTTAGCATCGTTTAATCCTTGACTCAAGGTTTGGCTTCCTGTTGCTAATTCACCTAAACCATTTGTCAATGTTTGGCCACCTGCTGCTAATTTGCTGGACCCATCTGAGATTTGATTTGCACCGTTGGCTAGTTTATCAGCACCAGTCACCAATTGACCTGATTTTTCTGTCAACTGATTGACACCAGTGACAAGTTTGTTGACACCACCTGCCAACTCTGGAGTTTTGCTGTTCAATTGCCCTACACCGTCAGCTAATTTTCCAGCACCAGCAACCAATTCACCCGACTTACCTGTTAATTGGGTCGCTCCTGAAGCCAGTTGATTCATGCCTGATGTCAAGGCAGGCATCTTCCCATTTAACTCACCTAGACCAGAAGCTAATTGATTGCTTCCTGCAAGTAATTCTGATGATTTACTATCTAGTTGACCAACACCTGCTGCTAACTGACTAGCCCCATTTGTTAAAGTACTGCTATTCGTCTGAAGTTGGGTTGCTCCATTAGCGATTTTATCGACACCAGCTGTATAAGCGCCGATCCCTTGACTGATGGTTTGGCTAGCTGGCAACAATTGTCCACTAACTGCGGATTGGATCTTAGACAAGCCACTTGACAAGTCTGTCAAGGTAGAAGAAGCTGTTGGTAAAACTTGATTGGCTGCCGTTTGCAGTTGTGTCAAGCTATTTCCTGTATTCAAACTACTTTGGATCGTTTGAATCGTAGTCAAGATTCCTTGAGCCGCCGTTTCACTCGAGCTTGGGCTCGATGAGATCGCCGCATTGATTTCCGCTTGTTGGTCAGCTGTCATTGCTTGATAGGCTGCTGTCCCTTGTACACTTGCAAGGGCATTTGCACGATCCGCTTGGGCTGAAGCAAGGATTGATTGAGCTGAATTCGCAATACTCGTCAAGCCAGATGAAAGTTGACTGGTATCTACCGAAGCATTTTGAATCGCTGCATTTAATTGGTTCAAACCAGCTGCCAATTGATCAATCTGAGCTGATTGGCTTGTAGAAGCTTGTAGCTGACTTGATAATGTTTGAATACCTGATTCTAATTGAGAAACCCCATTTCGAAGAGTAGCGGATTGACTACTTAATTGACCTGCTCCCTCTGATAAAGTAGCAACGCCATTTGTATAGGTCACTAAACCATTTGAAAAGTTAGATAGACCCGAATTCAATTGACGCACGCCATTGGTATAATTCCCAAGACCGTCATTGAGGGTCCCCATACCGCTGGTTAACCGACCAACTCCTGAAGCCAACTGAGGGGTTTGACTCGCCATTTGATTGAGACCATTTCCTAATCGATCCACTCCGGTAGCGTAAGCCATCAAGCCTGTATTAAAAGTACCAAACCCATTATTTAATTGATTGACTCCAGATACCAAGTTTGGAAGTTGACCAGCCATTTGATTGAGACCATTTCCTAATTGACCAACACCATCTGTATAGGCTGCTAGACCCGTACGAAGAGTAGTCGCACCATCTGAAAATGCTAAGCTTGAACGAGCCAATGTATTCAAATTAGTAGATAGTGTTTGACCACCATCTTCCAATTTACTTGCACCATCTGCTAATTTAGCACTTCCATCTGCCGCTGTCCCCATACCAGTTTTAAGCGACCCCATTTTAGAAAATAAAGCTGTTGTATATGTATTGGTCACTTTTTCAGCCACTGACTGCTTCATTTTTGTCATCGCAGTATCGCTCATTTTTCCTGCAATAAAACTATGACCACTGGACGTTTGGTAATCAATGGTCATCTGTTCCGGATGATTGGTTAAGATGGAGCTAGCTTTTTTTGAAAGATCCTCAGGCAGGGTTACAATCATATAATAATCGCCATTTTTGAGACCATCTTTCGCAGCTTTCTCATCTACAAAATGAAAATCAAGTGAGTCATTGTCCTTCAAATTGGACACCATGTCTTTTCCAATTTCCATCTTTTGTCCATTATATGTAGCAGATTGATCCTTATTGACAACCGCTACAGGAAGATCCGAAACCTTTCCATATGGATCCCACATGGAAGATAGAAAAATAATATTATAAAGAGCTGGAATCAACGCAACTCCAATCATGACAATGATAAATGTTGGCTTTTTAAGAACAGCCTTCCATTCTTTCATCATATTTTTTGTCTCCTTTTTATACACATTGTCTAAATTTCTGATATAATAGATTATACAGTTTCTAGAAATTTTCACAAGTAGGAAATCTTTATTTTTAGACACTGTGTATATTTTTGTGCAAAAAGGATTAACAGATGACTGAGAGCAATAAACGATTAAAAACAAAACGAAATATCGAGGAGGCGATGGTTCGACTACTAGAAAAGGAATCATTCGACCAAATCACAACGGTTGAGTTAGCACAAGAATCCGGCATTAGTCGCTCTAGCTTTTATACCCACTATCGAGACAAGTATGATATGATCGAGCGCTACCAACAAGCACTCTTTCACAAGCTTGAATATATCTTTGATAAACACCAAGATGACAAGCGCCAAGCGATTACAGAAGTGTTCGAATTTCTAACCAAGGAGCCACTCTTTGCGGTTCTTCTGACAGAGAATGGAACCAAAGAGATCCAAACCTTCTTACGACATAAATTACAGATTCTTCTGGTTGATAGTTTGCAAGAGCGCTATAGTCATAAATCATTAACAGATATTGAAAGAGTCTACAGTTCTGTCTATCTGACCAATGCCTTCTTCGGAGTCTGTCAGATGTGGGTTTCGCGCGGAAAAAAAGAAAGCCCTCAACAAATGGCTGAATTTTTAATGAAAATGTTACGGTAACAGTCTCTCCTGATCGATCTAGATCAGGAGTTTTTTTATTATCAGGTTTAGGTTTTAAGAAAACAAAAAGGAGAGCAAACCCAGAAATCAACCCTTTAAGACAAAACAAAAAGCCCACTGTAGTAGGCTTTCTGCAAAGTATATCTTAAAATTAAAGCATTTTGTTGTAGAATTCAACGACAAGTGCTTCGTTGATTT
>JAPJPE010000099.1 GCA_030825825.1 Streptococcus sp.
CCCACATCCAGCTGGCGTTCTAAAAGGATAAAGAAACCATTGACCAAATCGGAAAGAAAGCCTTGGGCTCCCATCCCAATCGCCACCCCAGCAATCCCAGCACCAGCCAATAGACTAGAGACTGGAAGACCCAGAATCGACAAAATCCAGTAGATCAAGATGAAATACAAACAATAGTTTAAGAGGCTCTCAACCAAACGGAGAATCGTATTTTTACGGGCTTCATCCTGCACCGTATACTTAAAGGATGGTGTTAATATCCGCTTAACCAGGCTATGGATGACCTTTTTCGCGATAAAAAATAAAAGAAAGACAAAAATCAGAGAGATACATTTTGATATCAGATCATCTAAAATCTTTGTCCAGTCTATTTTACTGAAATAACGTTGGAAAGCTTGACTCATTTATTCGGGCCTTTCTAACAAAGAATAGTATGATTATATCAAATATTCGGAAATAAGGCTATTTTTTGAAAATTTTATTGCTTTTCCCCCCTAACTATCGTATAATATTCCTTAATTATTTTTTAAGGAGGTCCTACATGATTCATCGATTGATTACCACTTGGAATAAAACCAACCTTATGAAAAGGATCGCAATCGGGATTGTACTTGGTGTTATCCTAGCCCTTATCTTCCCGAAAGCAACTGGCATTGGACTCTTAGGTCAGTTCTTTGTTGGAGGGCTCCGTGCGATCGCACCCCTTCTGGTCTTTGCACTCGTCGCAAATGCCCTCTCCCAACACCAAAAAGGGACAGAGACCAATATGAAAAAGGTTATCGTTCTCTATCTCCTAGGAACCTTTGCTGCTGCCTTCGTCGCTGTTTTGGTCAATTACATTTTCCCGATCACCATTACCCTGACTGGAAAGGCCGCTGAAGGATCCTCTCCAAACGGGATTGGCGAAGTGATTAGTAACCTCTTGCTCAAGATCGTCGACAACCCGGTCAATGCCTTGCAGCAAGCCAACTACATTGGGATCCTTTCTTGGGCAACCGTCTTTGGAATTGCCATGAGAGAGGCGAGTGAACATAGTAAAGACCTCCTGCAAACCCTAGCAGACATCACTTCAAAAATCGTTGAGTGGATTATCAACCTAGCTCCATTTGGGATCTTAGGCTTGGTCTTCACGACCATCGCTGGCCAAGGACTCAGTGCCCTTAGCAACTACGGGATTCTCTTACTTGTTTTGGTTGGTACCATGGCTTTTGTAGCCCTGGTCATCAATCCATTGATCGTCTTTTTCATGATCCGCAAGAATCCCTATCCCCTTGTTTTTAAATGCCTCCGTGTCAGCGGGGTAACAGCCTTCTTCACCAGAAGTTCTGCAGCCAATATCCCTGTCAATATGCGTCTCTGTGAAGAGTTGGGGCTGAATCCAGACACCTATTCTGTCTCCATTCCACTTGGTTCAACTGTAAACATGGCAGGCGCAGCCGTGACGATCAATATTTTGACGCTAGCTGCTGCCAATACCTTGCACATTCAGGTTGACTTTGGAACGGCGCTCATTCTGAGTGTCGTAGCGGCTATCTCTGCTTGTGGAGCATCTGGAGTTGCGGGAGGATCTCTCCTTCTCATCCCTGTTGCTTGTAGCCTCTTTGGGATCACCAATGATTTGGCCATGCAAGTCGTCAGCGTCGGCTTTATCATCGGGGTCATCCAAGACTCTTGTGAAACAGCCCTCAACTCTTCAACAGATGTGCTCTTCACTGCCATCGCCGAAATGAGCAGCTGGCCAAAAGAAAAACGCTATTAAATGAGCCTATCTCACATAGACAAGAAAACCCAGATCCATCGATCTGGGTTTTCTTATTTCTTAAAGTATTGTTTGCTTTCTTTGATGATGACAGGGGAGAGAGCTAAGAGGGCAATCAGGTTAGGCAAAGCCATCAGCCCATTCACAATATCCGCAATCACCCAGACCAGATCCAGCTTAAGGAAACCTCCCAGTCCAACCATAAAGACAAAGAAGGTCCGATAGAGGTTGATATGTTTAACACCAAAAAGGAATTCGAAACACCGCTCTCCGTAATAAGACCATCCAAGAATAGTCGTGGTCGCAAAAAGCACCAAGCATAGCGTTAAAATGATACCTCCGACTGGGCCAAAGACGCCTGTAAACGTATCTTGAGTCAGGGTACTAGTGTTGCCCTTAGCTATCCACTCACCTGAAACCAAGAGCGAAAGTCCTGTCAAACTACAGATGATAATGGTATCAATAAAGGTTCCTGTCATGGAGATCAAGCCCTGCTCGACTGGCTCATTGGTCTTCGCCGCTGCTGCTGCAATGGGTGCAGATCCGAGACCCGATTCATTGGAGAAAACTCCACGCGCCACCCCTTTTTGGATAGCCATTTTGACCGTTGCTCCTGCGAAACCTCCCATGGCTGCAGTCCCTGTAAAAGCACCCGAAAAGACCGATTTCAAGGCTGGAAGCAATTGGTCCAGATGCAAGGCAATGATCGTGACAGTCGCAAAGATATAGGCAGCAGCCATAAAAGGAACTACTTTTTCAGAGACTTTGGAAATCCAGTGAATCCCTCCAAAGATGATGGTTGAAACCACTAGCGCAATCACTACACTAGCCACTTCTGGAGTTGTTCCAAAACTAGCTTGAAGGGATCCCGTAATGGAATTAACCTGGGTCATGGTTCCGATCCCAAATAGGGCTACCAACATTCCTGCAACCGCAAAGAAAATAGCCAGTGGTCGCCACTTCTCTCCCATCCCGTGAAGAATGTAGTACATCGGACCACCTGAGATATGACCGTTGTCATCCTTGGTCCGATAACGAATGGCTAAGAGCCCTTCTGCATACTTGGTCGCCATTCCAAAGAAGGCTGCCATCCACATCCAAAAGAGGGCACCTGGGCCACCTGTCTGAATCGCTGTAGCCACCCCTACAATATTCCCCGTCCCTACAGTAGCCGCTAGAGCTGTCGCAAGGGCTCCGAAACTCGAGATATCCCCGTGTCCCTCATCTTCTGTAAAGATCAGGCGAAAAGCTTTTGGAAGGTAGCGTATCTGAAGCAAACCCAAGCGAAGGGTCAGGTAGATCCCTGTTCCTACCAAGAGCACCAACAGCGGGACGCCCCACACTAAATTATCGAGTTGCTGAAAAAACTGCAATACATGATCCATTTTCTGTCTCCTTTTTCATCGACCGCTCGACAGAAAAGAGAAAAAGAAAGAGCACATGTCAAACATGTACTCTGGTCCTGCTTAAAATAGGGGACTTCCCCTATCTTTCGCTCTGTCCTTTTACCTGAGAGTTTGAGTAGATGTATCCTCTACCTTGCCCCTTCGGTGCCATTTCTGGTCTCTCCAGAGTTCCGTCCATTCACAGTCACTCACGCTCCTGCAAACTTCATTCGGTCGTATGTAATTTTCTCTATTTTAATTGATTTTCAAAAGTTTGTCAATCGTTTCTGAAAATACCTTGCAAACTACCTGAAAATTTACGCTTTTTAATCACTCAAGGAGAAGTGATTGGTCATGAGGTTGCTAGCATCGAGCAAAATCTTGTCCAAAAGTTGATCTGTCGCTTCCTGGATTTGATCACTCATGGCTTGGTTTTCCGCCTCAAAATCAACGGTTTCACCTGCTGCAAGTGCACGATCGACCTTATTGATGCGCGCATGTCCCCAGGCCATTGTCGTTTCTTGGTAATCATCCAAATCACCAACATGGTGAGCATAGTGAGGGTCAGCTAGTCCCGCAATAATCCGGTTGGCCCAGTAGAAGGAATCCGTTGTTACCTTAGCCGTCGTATTGGCAAAGTAGTCAGGTGTCGTATCCACTTGGGTAAAGAAAGGAACGGCTGTATTGTAAGGCATGGAGCCATAAGAAATCCATTGGATACCTGTCGTTTCTTGTGGTTTATTGGGACGCAATTGCAGAATCGCTGTCTGGCTGGTCCGGTTGATCCCGATCGTCCGGAAGGTCCGCTGACTCACGTGATCGCCTTCAGGACCATAAGGATCGTAAATGGTGTCTTGGTAGTGGTTGCTCAAGACATATTTGACATCTTCAATCGTCACCTTGCGATAAGGTTTTTGACACCAAGGAATCTCGAAGCTCCGTGGATCCTGCTCGATTTCAGGATTGAGGAAACGCTGGATGGCCCAAGCCCGCGGTGTATTGTAGTGACGGTCCTTGTCTTTTTGGCTACCAAAGGCATAGCGTGGATTAAAACCTTTCCCTTCTTGATCCAGAATCAAATGGTGTTCTATGACAAAATGTTCCAGATCCGGGTCACAAAGAAACTCATCGGGATTTCCAAATTCAAAATAATCACTTCCCAGTTGGTTCGGGTTGGTCACATAGGCATCATCAGGGACACGACGCGCCATCCAGTGGTGACCTCCGATGGTCTCCAACCACCAGATTTCATTCACATCTGAAATGGCAATCCCGTTGGATTCATAGGTTCCGTACTCTTCCAAGATCTTTCCGAGACGCAAGACCCCTTCGCGGGCAGTCTTGACATAAGGCAAGACCAAGGTCAGCATGTCTTCCTCACCGATGCCACTCTCTACAAGAGGATCTGCCCCTAGCACACGGCTATTGGTCGTAATGGTCTCTGTCTCACTCATGGCTACATTATAAACATTGATCCCAGCTTCTCCCCAGATCCCGTCTTTAGGAATCGCATCTGGGACCGCTGTATAGCGAACTGGATTATCTGGCAAGTCGATTTCAAAAGTTGATAAAACAGACTTGTAATGACGCGGTTGATCTTCTGGTTTGACCACGATCAATTTCTTGGGCGTAAAAACGCCATTTTGAGAATCCTCTGTTCGTGCTACAATGGTCGAACCATCATAGCTAGCATTTCTTCCGACTAGAATCGTTGTACACGAATCTGCACTTTCACGTTTACGCATGCGTATCCTCCCAAATCATTCATTGCCTCTATTATAGCACTTTTAAAA
>JAPJPE010000100.1 GCA_030825825.1 Streptococcus sp.
CAGCGATTTCTGTATCTGTTTGCCCCTTGAAATGGTGACCTGCTAGGTATTCTTCCTTGATTTCAAGGTAGTTTTCAATGACCCCATTGTGGACCAAAACAAAGCGACCTGTTTCAGAGCGGTGTGGGTGGGCATTGTCCTCAGTTGGTTTTCCATGAGTGGCCCAACGGGTATGTCCAATCCCAGCTGTCCCTTCGACACCTTCTGCCTTAGATGACAATTCTGCAATGCGGCCAACTGCCTTTACCAATTGGCTCTTACCTTCACTAGCCAGAAAAACACCCGCAGAGTCATAGCCTCGGTATTCGAGTTTTTCAAGTCCTTGAATCAAAATATCAGTAGCATTTGTATTTCCTACAACACCAACGATTCCGCACATAATTTTTACGATATAGCCTTGCTATACTTTCCCCTTTACTTAGTCAAACGACCTACGGTCGATTTCTCAGTTACTTTAAAATTGGTCTAGTCTAATTTGACCAAAAAGCAACCAGCGGAGTCAGTATACAATGCTTCTTCTAGTTTGTCAACTAGGAAATTCAAGAAAATTGGTCTAGTTAAGTTAGCGTTAAGATTGAAGACAAAGTCATTTGAGAAAATTCCCACTGTAAGAAAAATGCCTGAAACATAATGGTTTCAGACATTCGGAATGATTGAGAGTCAAACCGTTTGGGAAACTGTTTGACTCCAAGCTTTAAAACGACAATGCGAGGGGGCTCAATACGAATTGAAAGTGAGCTACGGATCTCGATTTAGTCTTCAAATCCATTGGCTTGGCTTAGTTCTTTAAACCAATGCCCGGATTTTTTGAGGGTTCGTTTTTGACTTTCGAGGTCCAACTCAACCAAGCCATAGCGGTTCTTGTAGCCATTGAGCCATGACCAGCAGTCAATAAAGGTCCAGATCAAATAACCTTTACAGTTGGCACCATCTTGAATAGCCCGGTGAAGCTCACGAAGATGGTCTTTGACAAAGTCAATCCGGTAGTCGTCTTGGATCACGCCGTCCTTGCGGAATTTTTCCTCTCCTTCGACTCCCATCCCATTTTCTGTCAGGATCCACTCGATATTGCCATAGTTTTCCTTGATATTTTGGGCAATGTCATACAAGCCTTGCTCATAGATTTCCCAACCTCGGTGGGGATTGATCTTGCGGCCTGGCATAACATAGGGTTCATAAAATTGTTCAAAGAGTAGGGGAGATGCTGGATTTGGAGCATAACGAGGAGCTGCTACACGGAGTGGTTGGTAATAGTTAACCCCTAGGTAATCCACCGTATTTTCCTCGATCAAGCGCAATTCAAAAGGATCATAATCCGGTAAGAGATCACGCTCCCGTAGGATCTCCACTAATTCTTCAGGATAATGACCAAGAACAGATGGATCTAAGAAAGATTTGGCCTGAAAGAGCTCGGCAATGCGCGCAGCTTTCACATCTTCTGGATGCTGACTCCGAGGATAGGCTGGTGTCAAATTGAGCACAATCCCGATACGGTAGTTAGGATCCACCTCGTGACAGGCCTTGACCGCTAGACTGCTTGCTAACTGGGTGTGGTAGGCTACTTTCACTGCTGCTGCCGCGTCTACCTTGTGAGGAAAATGGGCATCATAAAAATAACCAAATTCCACAGGGACAATGGGTTCATTAAAGGTGATCCACTGGTCGACCAGATCCCCATAAGTTTTGAAACAAAAACGCGCATATTCTTGGTAAGCATAGGCTGTTTCTTTATTTTCCCAACCATCGCCCTGCTCTTGAAGAGCCATCGGTAAATCAAAATGATAGAGGTTGACCAAGAGGTGAATCCCTTTTTCCTTTATCTTTTCAAAGACACGACGGTAGAAATCAACGCCTGCTTGGTTGATCTCTCCTCGTCCTTCTGGGAAAATACGTGACCACTGGATAGAGGTTCGAAAGGCGGTGTGGCCGGTTTCTAACAAGAGGTCCAAATCTTCTTCCCAGTGTTCATAAAAAGTCGATGTTTTCTCTGGTCCTTGCCCTTGATAAAAGCGGTTGGGCTCGATCCTATACCAGTAATCCCAGAGATTGTCTCCCTTTCCATCCTGGGCGAAACGTCCTTCTGTTTGAGGCCCCGAGGTCGAACTCCCCCATAAAAAATCCTTTGGAAATTGATACATGTCCTAATCCTCCTCATTCTACTAGCTCTATTGTAGCGAATCCTCCCCCAAAACCTAGGCACAATTTACAGTCTTTCTTACGCAGATTAAAGAAAAAGCCCCTTAGGAAAAATTCCTAAGGGAGCTGGTCCACTTTACAATTGAGTCACGACATATTCAAAGAGCTTGCGATCTGCTGGGCTCTTGTCAAAACGCAGTTCTGGATGCCACTGAACGCCGAGGAAACGACTCTCATCTGTGGATTGAACGGCTTCTATGACGTCATCTTTAGGATCTCGCGCGATCACTTCTAGGCCATATGCCAAGTCTTTAATACTTTGATGATGGAAAGAATTGATGCAACTGGTCTTACCATAGATCTCTTGCAGGATCGTCTGATCCTTGGTCACCAACTCTTGGCTGGTGTACTGACCTGGATTGTCCTGCCAATGGTGTTCAATGTCTTGATGCAGAGTTCCCCCTAGAGCAACATTATAGAGCTGAGTCCCACGGCAGACGGTAAAGATCGCTTTTTTAGCCACACGCGCTTCTTCAATCAAGGCCAACTCAAAGAGATCGCGTTTCAAGAGGTAGTCATCACTGTCGATGGTGATTTCTTCTCCGTAAAACTTGGGCAAGACATTTTGCCCACCGGTGATGATGAGCTTATCAATCATCGATATGTAGTCTTTGGCCAAGGCCGCATCTCCAATCGGCAAGATCAAAGGAATCCCTCCTGCCTCTTTGACCGCTTCGACAAAACCAGTCGCCGCATAACTCATGTTCGCGTCTGGATCATCCGGAAAGGGTCTTTCATTTCCTGTAATTCCAATCACTGGTTGTTTTTTCATACTTTTTCCATATACTTTCATTCATTTTCAAAGCTTATTGTAACACAATTTTAAGCCAGACTCAATGGAGTTTTTTTGAAGAGAAGGTCTTTCCCTCTACCCCAAAAGCATTTAAAATTGCTTTCTATCAAAAAATCCTCAAGTGCGAAGACTTGAGAATTTTTTGTTAGTTCTTGATAAGCCCTTCTTTTACTAAAAAGTCACGCGCTACTTGGGCAGCAGGTTTTCCTTCTACTCCCACTTGGTAGTTCATCTGGCTCATCTGGCTTTCAGTGATTTTACCAGCTAGCTTATTAAGCACACCTTCCAATTCGGGATGTTTCTTAAGAAGAGCTTCTTTCATGAGGGGCGCCCCTTGATAAGGTGGAAAAAGTTGCTTGTCATCTTCAAGGACCACCAGGTCATAGCGAGCCAGTTCAGCATCTGTTGAGTAGGCATCCGTTATTTGAATATCCCCAGACTGGATCGCCTGGTAGCGAAGGGCTGGCTCCATAGTGGAGACTTGTAAGTTGAGACCATAGACCTTCTGCAAGCCCTTGTTTCCGTCTTCTCGGTCGTTAAACTCCAAGGTAAAGCCTGCCTTGAGTTGTCCTTCCACCTTTTTCAAATCTGAAATAGTCTTGAGTCCATACTCTTGGGCAATCTTCTTAGGCACTGCAACAGCATAGGTATTTTGATAAGCCATAGGTTTGAGCAAGGCTAGGTCGTCTTGTCGCTTGATCCCATCTCGAGCAGCTTTGTAGACTGCTTCTGGATCATGACTGACTTGTGGTGCTGGCTTGAGGAGACTTTCGGTCACGGTCCCTGTAAACTCTGGATAGATAGCGATATCCCCTTTTTTCAGGGCTTCATAAAGGAAGGTGGTCTTGCCAAAATTCGGTTTGACAGTCACTGTCATATCCGTATTTTTCTCGATCAAGATCTTATACATATTGGCGAGAATTTCAGGTTCAGGACCCAACTTCCCAGCAATGACCAGATTTTCTTTTTTCGGTTTGAGAAGAAGACTTGGCGTATAAGAAGCTCCTAATCCAATAACCATCACAGCAAAGGCTGCAAAGATGGTCCGCAATTTGGCCTTCTCCATCCATTTGAGAAGAAGGTTAAATGCGATGGCTAAGAAGGCAGAAGATAGGGCACCGATCAAAATCAGACTGGCATTATTGCGGTCAATCCCTAGGAGGATAAAGGAACCGAGTCCCCCAGCTCCAATCAAGGCAGCTAGGGTAGCTGTCCCAATAATCATCACGGCTGCCGTGCGAATCCCAGACATAATGACGGGCATGGCCAAGGGAATCTCGAACTTCTTGAGTCGCTCCCACTTGGTCATCCCAAAGGCGATCCCAGCTTCTTCCAAACTTGGATCAATTCCCTGTAAACCGGTGATGGTATTTTGAAGGATGGGGAAAATGGCATAGATGACAAGAGCTGTTAAGGCCGGAAGCGTCCCAATCCCCATAATAGGAATAAAGAGGCCCAAAAGAGCCATGGAAGGAATGGTCTGGAAGATCCCAGCTAGCTGTAAAACCCAGTTGCTTGTTCTTTTGTGGATACTCAAATAAATAGCTAGAGGAACAGCCAGAAAAATCGCAAGGAGCAAGGTCAGTAATGACAGTTGCAAATGTTGTCCCAGTGCAGCGAGCCAGTCCCCAAAGCGTTCTTGAAAGGTTGCAAGTAGTTTAGACATGGTGAGCACCTCCAAATAGATCTGCGACAAAGTCGTTGGCTGGCTGGGCAAGAATGGTCTCAGAATCCGCTACCTGTACAATCTCTCCTTCTTGCAGTACTGCAATCCGGTCGCCTAATTTTAAGGCCTCGTCCGTATCATGCGTCACAAAGATAGTGGTCATACCGAATTCTTTGTGCAATTCTTTGGTAAGAGTCTGCAACTGCTTACGGGAGATGGCATCCAAGGCCGAAAAAGGTTCGTCCAT
>JAPJPE010000101.1 GCA_030825825.1 Streptococcus sp.
GCATTAACGCTTGCCAATGGCAAGAAAGAGCTAACAATCGCCACCGCAGCAGAGATAATGATAAACAAACGATTTTTTTCCATAATAAGTCTCCTTAAAAATTTTATTAGCTTTATTTTACCATAAGAAAGATCAAATGAAAACCCCATGACCAAGATAAAAAGGCTGAGAAACCGTTCTCAGCCTTCGTTCGTGCGCGCCACTTCTTGTAGCTCTTTGTAGATTTGGTCGTTTTCTTCGAGGGAGTAGGAGTTGGCTCCACTGGCTAGTGGATGGCCACCACCATTATGTCGTTTGGCAATTTCGTTGATCACTTTTCGTTTGCTACGCATCCGGACACGGAAGTGACCGTCGGCCTGCTCAACAAAGATAGCCCAAACAGATACGGTATCGATGCGTCCAGGAGCTCCGACAATTGCAGCAGTCTCTGAATCACGTAGATCGAATTTCTTCAAGAGCTCTTGTGTTAGGGTCACACGCGCAGCGCCATGTTCATCGATCTCAAGATGGTCATAGACATAGCCTTGAAGCTTGGCTGTTTTGAGATTGATCGTATCCATCTGACGAGCAAGTGCTGTAAAATCGAAGGGAATGCTGCGAAGGGTTGCAGCGATCTCAAAGGTCCGAGTCGAAGTAGCAGGATAAAGGAAGCGACCAGTATCGCCGACAATCCCAGCATAGAGAAGACGAGCAGCACTCACAGGAAGTTCGAGCTCCAATTCCTTAGCAAAAAGTGCGATTAACTCACTGGTAGAGCTAGACTCAGTATCGACCCAGAGCAGTTCGCCATAAGCATCGTCATTTGGGTGGTGGTCGATCTTGATCAGGAAATCACCATTCGTATAGCGCTTGTCATCGATGCGGGGAGTATTGGCCGTATCACAGACAATCACCAAAGCTCCATTATAATCCTCATCGCTGACAGTATCCATCTCAGCAAGCCAAGTCAAGGTCGGTTCATCATAGCCAGTTGCCAAGACCCGCTTTTGAGGGAAGTGCGCACGCAGGAGATCCCGCAAGCCCACCTGGCTACCAATCGCATCCGGATCCGGATTTTGATGACGGTGGATAATAATCGTGTCATAAGCTTGAATTTTTTCAAGAATTTCATTCATTACGTTCATACATTACCTCATTTTCTCTGTCAATTTTAACATAAGAAAGGCCCATCCAGCAAGCATTTATCACTAATTAGGAGCTATGGAAGCGGTTTTACATTGGATAGATATTTTGTTAGAATGAAACCAATAGAACATGTTTTTCTTCCGCTACTATTTGGATCGCCAAGCAATTTACTATATTCGCAATCATTACGAAGGCGCAAATGATTACGAAAAACTGTTAGCATATGGTAAAGAAAATAATATTGAATTTGATTACACAACTGGCTCTAACTACCATAATCGCTTTAATCCAAAAGATGGCTTTAAACGTCCCTATAATATGAAGGTTCAAGTCCCTCAGGGCAATTCAGCTAAAGGAAAAGATTTAAACAATGCACGGATGGTGGAATTTATTGTGAATTTGGATACCGGCGAGTTTGACAGTCAATGGGATGCCTATGATAAACACAAGCTAGCAAATGGTCGCTATGATTCTAATCCAAATAATTATTTTAAAGATGAATTAAGGGAAATTGCTAACACGGAATCATTTAATTACGGCCCTTCAAAAGGTGAGAATACAGATGTTTCAGGTATTTTTGTAGGCAAACATGGAATGCTCGATGTGGATGGCACCCCTGAACCAGCTACTCGAACTGAGGCAAAAAAACTATTTCATTCAGAAGATGATTTGGGTAAAGAGAATAAACGTACTGGACATATTGGTCAATTTATTGATATTGTTAGAAGAGGAGGACATGAGGATTTTGAAGCATGGAAAGAAAATACAAAAGGAATGTCAGAAGAAGAAAAAGTGGAAGAGTATAATAAATTTAAGAAATCTCTTAATGGCAGTGCTGATAATAATACTGGCTATTATGACTATACTCAAAGTCAATTCTATCCGAAAGACCACCAGTAGTGCGTATGATATTTTACAGAAACAGAGATTTGTTTTGGTACAAGATAAAAATGACTGGGGAAAAGAGTGGAGTACTGGAGTAGGATTTGATTTAAAAGATAAGGAATTGTACAATTCGTATTTTGCAGTTATTAAGAGGAATAAATTATATGGTGGTTATGGAAATTATGGAACTAAAGAAATGTACCAACGTTCTTTTAACAGAGAAATATCATCCATTTTAGTTAATCTGAAAATTTCACCAGATGAAATCAAAAAGAATAATTATCAAATTACACGCTCACCAGATTCTTTAGTAAATAAAGAATTATTGAAAGAGGAATATCCGCCAGAATTTGAAGGAAGATATTCTATTAAGGATAGTCAATTCACCAAGGTCCGTATCACTTACAACAAAGAATTCTTACCAACCAAAATCGAGTGGTACTATAAGGGTGAAGAAGGTCAGAAATGGTACACTTGGCGTACGTATTCATACCCATTTAAGAATAAGACTGAATTTGACAAGAAGTTGGATGAAGAAATCGAAACTATTAAAGCAATTCAAGAAGAAAACGAGGGTGATTAGGTTGAATCGGTCCAAATTCTTGAAACGTGTCCCTTCTTTCACCTTATCGGGAAAGGTTTCGTGCAAAATGCTTGAAAAAATGGTATAATACGGAAAATAGATTTTGGGAGGAAATTATGACTGTAGCGAAAATTGTTTTTGCTAGTATGACTGGAAATACTGAAGAAATCGCCGATATCGTAGCGGATAAATTCCGTGATCTTGGTGTCGAAGTAGATGTGGATGAGTGTACAACTGTGGATGCGGAGGATTTCCTTGAAGCAGATATCGCAGTGGTAGCGACTTATACCTACGGCGATGGAGAGCTTCCAGATGAGATCCAAGATTTCTACGAAGATTTGGCTGGCCTTGATCTCAAAGGCAAACTTTACGGTGTTGTAGGATCAGGGGATACCTTCTACGATGAATTCTGTAAAGCAGTTGATGATTTCGACCGTTGCTTCGCTGCGACTGGTGCTGAAAAAGGCTCTGAGTGTGTTAAAGTTGATTTGTCTGCAGAAGACGAAGACATTGAAAAATTAGAAGCCTTTGCGGAAGAACTCGTAGCCAAAGCAAATTAATGATAAAGAGGCTGGATCGATAGATTACAGCCTCGATTTATATCCAAAATAAAGAGGAGACACATGGATTTAGATCAGATTCGTAAGGACATTGACCAGATCGATCAAGAACTTGTAGCCTTGCTGGAAAAACGGATGGTTTGTGTCAGTCAGATTATAGAATATAAGGAGCAGCAGGGCCTACCTGTGCTCGATCAGAGAAGGGAAAGAGAGGTGCTTGAGAAAGTCGGCTCTCTCGTGACGGATGAGCAGTATCGTGCGACCATTCAATCCCAGTTTCAAGATTTAATGGCGCGTTCTAGAGACTACCAAGAGGAGGTGAGGGCGAGTGACTAGTCTATCTATCAAGCAAAAAGCACAACAGTATGTGGTCCTAACAGGGATGGCCCTCTTCATCGGTCTCTTGGTCGGTGCTATTGACATGATTTTTGGTCAAGGTCTTCTCCTGATTGGTGATTTCCGAAGCCAGCATTGGCCCTTGATTCTTTTTCTAGCCATAGCGGGTCTTGTCATCGTTTATCTTTATAAACGTTTTGGAGGCAAGGCTTCAAAAGGGATGGGCCTCATCTTTGATGTCGGACACGCGCGTGAGGAGAAAATCCCCTTGGTCTTGGTGCCTTTGATCATGCTGACGACCTGGATGAGCCACCTCTTTGGCGGTTCGGTCGGTCGGGAAGGCGTAGCGGTCCAGATCGGAGCGACCCTTTCGCATCGTTTTGCCCGTCATATCAAGATTCCTGATGCTTCGCGTATCTTTCTCATGACTGGGATGGCAGCCGGTTTTGCGGGGCTCTTTCAGACGCCACTGGCAGCAACCTTCTTTGCTCTTGAGGTCCTGACGGTTGGGGAGTTGCAGTTGATGGCTCTCTATCCTGCGCTCATCGCCTCAATCGTGGCTAGCTTTACCTCTCATGTCCTTGGCTTGGAGAAGTTTGCTGTGCCACTCAAGGAAACGCTGAGCTGGACACCAGAGACCTTGATCAAAGTTGCCCTTCTTGGCCTGGCTTTTGGCCTCGCTGGGAAACTCTTTGCAGTTAGCCTTTCCTGGTTGAAGAAAACCGTCGCTCAAGTCTTGCCTAATCCCTATATCCGGATTGCCCTTATAGGGGCTGGACTTAGCTTGGTCCTCTTGACCCTCCAGCTGACCAAGGTTGGCACTTATAGTGGACTTGGAACCAATCTGATTGATGTGGCTTTTCATCAGGGCAGTGCGCGTAGTTATGACTGGATCTTGAAGCTCCTCTTTACCGTGGTGACCATCTCTGCTGGATACCAAGGAGGAGAAGTGACCCCGCTCTTTGCGATCGGAGCTACGCTTGGAGTCTTTCTTGCTCCTATGCTGGGCTTACCAGTCTTAGTCGTGGCCGCTATCGGATATGCCAGTGTCTTTGGCAGTGCGACGACGACCTTGCTCGCACCGATCTTGATCGGAGGAGAAGTCTTTGGCTATGCCAATCTGCCATTCTTTGTCATTGCTTGCGCCATCGCCTATTGCCTGCCAAAAGAGTGGAGCATTTATTCCGGTCAAAAAGTTGCGAAAAAGTAGAGAAAAGAGCTTTACAAACCTGAAATTATCTGATATGATAGTTTCTGTGCGTAATGGAAGCACAAAAATACAGTTTATCCGCTGAGGGAGGTCCCTCAAGATTGACGAAGATAGGAGAATAAAATGAATCCATTAATCCAAAGCTTGACTGAAGGTCAACTTCGTACTGATATCCCTGCATTCCGTCCTGGTGACACTG
>JAPJPE010000102.1:0-3398 GCA_030825825.1 Streptococcus sp.
TCTCCGACTCTAGCATAAGACCAGGAAGAGCCTGTCAAATCAGCTGTCAAGCGCGAAATCTTCCCGACCTTGCCCATGGAAATCGTTACATATTCTTGCTCAGGGTTCAGTGTCTTGAAACCACGCGTATAATTCATCAAGTCAAGAACATCTTGTTCATTGTGGGCCATGACAGATACTTTGACTAATTTTGGAGAAAAGCTGGTCAATTCCGATAAGATCTCCATCATATTTTCCGGAGTCTCTTGGAAATTATGGTAGCTGAGTACGAGATTTGAAAACTCCAACATTTCTTCAAAGACTTCACGATGGCTATAAAATTCAAAATCGATATAATCCGGATGATAGATAGATTGAATATCTTTCAGGATCCCAACATATTCCTCATTGGTCATCTCCATCTCTCCACCTTCAGCTTGAGTCCGTAAGGTGAATAAAATTTCACGTCCAGCAAATTTTTCAAATACTGCTGGAGCAACGGTTAAGATCTCGTTTTTTTCTAAAAAGTCCGCACGCCACTCAATGACATCCGCATCATCGTAACGCGAACCATCTAGTTGTTGCGCCTCTTCTAAGGAGCGAGGCATAATCGACACAACTAACTTCATACATCCACCCTAATCGTAAATACTTTTAAGTAATTACTACTTTCTTCTTTCTTGTTCCATCGAAAATCTCCCGGAAGGCCGTATTCTGCTACATAACGATGTTTACGCCCTTGAAATCCCTTTTCGATTTGTTTTTTTAATTTTTCTTTGGTCACATTTGCCGCATTGGTACTGAGAATCAAGGTCCCACCTGGATTTAAAATCTCGAGGGCCTCGCTCACCAACCGATGGTAATCTTTAGCGACTGAAAAGGTCCGCTTTTTATTCCGCGCAAAGCTAGGCGGATCGAGTACGATCACATCATAGCTTAGCTCATGGCGTTTGGCATATTTGTAATAATCAAAGACATCCATCACGACAAAACGATGATCATCCAGCGCCAAGCCATTTGCCACAAAATGCGCTTCTGATAATTCTCTACTTCTCTTAGCCAGATCGACCGAAGTTGTTTCAACTGCTCCACCCATTGCCGCAGCCACAGAGAAGGCTGCCGTATAAGAGAACATATTGAGCAAAGACTTACCAGCCGCTAAGCCCTCTACCAAGCTACCTCGAACTTCATGCTGGTCCAAAAAGATCCCCGTCATCAAGCCATCATTGAGAAAGACTTGGTAAGAGACCCCATTTTCAAGAATCAAAAATTCTTGTGGAGCTTCTTCCCCGTAGACATGAGCCGATTCATAGTCCAAACCTTTAAAGCGAATCTTTTCATAGCCACCTCGGACTTCTGAAAAAGCTTCTTGAAAGGCTGCTAGAATGGTTTCCTTGATCTGAAATACGAAGGGATTGTACCAAGAAAAGACAACAAACTCACCATACAAGTCAACCGTGAAGCCACCAAAACCATCTCCCTCTTGGTTAAAGAGACGAAAGGCTGTCGTCGTTTCATCCGCATAATAAGAACGACGGTATTGCTTGGCTTTGATGAAAAGCTTTTTAAAAAAGTCTTGATCAAAAGTGACCAACTCTTGTGAAACAAACCATCCAATCCCTTTATTTTGTTCAGATAAGTATCCGACTCCGAGGGATTGTCCTTCTCCTGAAAGCAATTGAACCGCTTGATCCAAAGCAGGAAGTGAGTCAAAATCTTGCTTTTCAAGAAGGGATTGTCCTTGTTTGATTTTTGTTGCGACTTGGCGACTAACTGTGAGTTTTTTCATACCCTCTATTATAGCAAAAGTCTGCAGTTTTCACAAAGAGAGGCTTTATTTACTGGAACTTTTTTTACCATTTTATCCTAGCTCTCATCATTTAGCTTCAAATGATATAAAATGCCGGATCTTTCCTATTTCTTTCCTCTCCTTTACAGTCATTTTTTTCTTTCTCCATAAAATTGTGGTATACTTGTATATGAAAATTTTTAGGAAATAAGACAAGGAAGTAACATTTTGTGAAAAAAATTACGAATTCGATACTCAATTTCATGAGTACCAGACTAGGATTTGTCTTGACCCTTCTGTTGCTCTACTGGTTCAAAACCATGTGGGCCTATTCAGTTGATTTTAATTTAGACATTCAAGGACCCTATCAAATTTTTCTAGCAGTGATCAACCCATTGCCGATCAGTCTGCTCTTCATTGGTCTTGCACTTTATATCAAACGAACCAAGCTCTTTTATAGTTTGGCCTTTGGGATCTACCTTCTCTTATTTATTTGGTTGATTTCCAACTCCATCTACTATCGAGAGTTTACAGACTTCGTAACGGTCAATACCATGTTGGCTTCCAGCAAGGTTTCTGCCGGTCTCGGAGCTGCTGCTTTAGAATTGTTCCGCCCTTGGGATGTGATCTACATTCTAGATTTCCCCATTCTAGCTTTCTTCTTCTTTAAGAAATGGATTCGAATGGACAATCGTCCCTTCAATAAACGCGCTAGTTTTGCGGTTACATCCTTATCAGCTATGCTCTTTTCGGCCAACCTTTTCCTTGCAGAAATTGACCGACCTGAGCTCTTGACTCGTGGTTTCTCAAACTACTATGTCGTTCGTGCCCTTGGTTTACCAGCCTTTCTAGGTTATAGCGCTAATCAGACCTATGCTGCCAACAAAGAACGTTCTAAAGCCTCCGAAGCAGATTTAAAACCGGTGGAAGAATATATCCAACAGCATTATGCCAAGCCTAATCCTGAGTACTTTGGAATGGCCAAAGGCCGTAACGTCATCTACATTCACTTGGAAAGTTTCCAACAATTCTTGATCGATTACAAGTTGAAAGTAGACGATAAAGAATATGAAGTGACACCTTTCTTAAACTCACTTTACCACTCGAAAGAAACCTTTGCCTTTTCAAACGTCTTTAACCAAGTCAAGGCAGGGAAAACGTCCGATGCTGAGACCATGATTGAAACAGGCCTCTTCGGACTCAACCAAGGTTCCTTTATGGTGAACTATGGTGGAACCAATACCCAACAGGCTGCACCATTTATTCTTTCAAAAAATGGTTACAACTCGAGCGCTGTTTTCCACGGAAATGCTGGAAGTTTCTGGAACCGAAATACCGCCTATAAACAATGGGGCTACAATTACTTCTTTGATGCCAGCTACTTCACCAAACAAAACAGCAGCAATTCCTTCCAGTATGGTCTTAATGACAAATACATGCTCAAGGATTCCATCAAATACCTAGAAAGATTGCAACAGCCTTTCTATACCAAGTTCATTACGGTTTCCAACCACTATCCTTATACAACCAGCTTGTCAGGAGATGATCTTGGTTTCCCTCTAGCTAAGACACAGGACGAAACCATCAATGGCTATTTTGCGACCGCTAACTACCTAGATTCTTCGATCAA
>JAPJPE010000102.1:3498-4856 GCA_030825825.1 Streptococcus sp.
CGCTTCTTCAAGGGCAATGATCTTGGAAAAGTCAATCCAGAAGATTATTCCTACACCAATTCCTTCAAGGCATTGAAGAAGATTGAAAAGGAAAAAGGTGACAAATCAACCAGCCTTTATAACCAACGTGGCAACCAGTCCACTGTCGATCTCTTCAAGGCACCAACTTATAAAGAATTGCACCCAGAAGATGATAGTTCTTCCTCAACTGAGACGAGTAGCAGTTCCTCAAAATAAAAGCAACCCCTGAGTTTTTACTCAGGGGTTTTGCGATTTCTTAAAGAAGTATCATACCTTACTTTTATCTAAGACTTCAAAAATAGAAGCTGTTAAATTCTCCACATAGAAGGGACGTTTATGGCGACTATTCCCAACCATTAATTTCAATTTATCTGAATTTTGGAGGTAATATGGAAGCCCGCTGGCGTTGAAGATGACCAAGTACTTCTTGTCTCCTGTTAGTTCATAGATGACAAGACCACTGGTATCTGTCGCAGATTGGATAAAGACTTGTTGGTAGATGTTATCATAGCTTTCAAGCCCTAAGACAGGAAGACTTGTCTTCAAGGCGATCAAGTTTCGGATGTAGGCGATCGATTCCTTATTCTGACTGACCAAATCCCAATTGACCTGATTCACAAAATCTGGAGCATTGTAAGAATTCATGGCCCGCTCACGATCCAAAGGTGTGATCTCTCCATCAGGACCTGTCGCTACCAATTTAGTCCGCATAAACTCTTGACCCAATTGCATAAAGGTCATACCCTGGAAGAGCAGATTCATGGCCGTAGCCAACTCTGAGCGCTTGACCAAGCCTGCTACTTCTTCATTTGGATGGAGGGTCTGAAGTAAGTCATAGAGATTATAATTGTCATGAGCCTCCACATAATTCAAAACCTGATTCGGACTTAAATAATGACCCAGCTCCGCACTACCTAGAACAGCACGCGCAACGATATTCTCTGTTGATTTTCGGCTGACAAAGCCACGTTTGATGGAACCATAAACCTCAGCCCCTTTAATAGCATCACGCTCCGTATCATTAAAGAATCCAATTCGGGGCAATTGCGCTGCATTGTCCTTCTTAGCCTTGTCCTCTGGTGCGAGACCTGTTCCCATGTCCCAACCTTCTCCGTAAAGAAGAATCCGAGGATCCAGAGCGTCCATTGCCTCCCGAATAGCATTCATCGTCCTTACATCGTGAATGCCCATCAAATCAAAGCGGAAACCATCGATCTGGTACTCTTTGACCCAGTGCGTAAGGGAATCAATCATGTACTTGCGGTACATTTCATGCTCACTTGCCGTCTCATTACCGACACCTGTCCCATTTTGGAAGCGCCCATCTGGCTCCATCC
>JAPJPE010000103.1:0-3561 GCA_030825825.1 Streptococcus sp.
AGGCAATGACATTTTCAGTGTCATTCAAATCAACATGACCTAGGTAGTAGGTATTGGCAAAAACTGCATATTTATCTTCTGGAACTTTAACCGCTACATATTGGTGGCCAGAAAGAATTTCCATATACCAAGTTTCATTTTGGTCTGCAAAGACAACCACATTTCCTTCAGCTGAACCTTTTTCTTCGATGACTTTAGCTAGAAATTCAACCCCTTCACGAGCTGACTTAACGCGTGGTAACACTACGTCCAACATAGCAGCTTCTGGAATTCCGTTTTCTGTCAATGGGTCCGTCTTCAAGACTTTCTTATTCGGGATAGCTGTTACTGTCGCAGTCATGGATACACCGGCTTCATTAAATCCATGTTCACCAAAAGCACCGTTACTACCGTCACCACGAGCAGAGTCATAGGTCGCGGTATATTTCATTTCACTGGCAGCATGCGGGTAGGTGAATCCGTTGGATTCATCCTCGATCTGATCTCCCTCGTTATAAGTCTTAGCATCGACCACAACATAGTTTTTGTTGTGTTTTCCACCATTTGGATAATAAGGGTAGTCCTCTGTCCGACCAAAGAGAGTGGTCCCATCCTTGGTCAACTGGCGACCAATGATAAATCCACAGCAGGCCTGAACGGCTTGAATTGGTAGGAGTAAGAACGTCATCGCTATCAAAGCTAGTTTAAACAACCATTTCTTCATGGCAAATCTCCTTTATGTTTGAATGTTCCTTTATAGAAAAAGGTAGCATCCCTGATTTTTTATACCTTAAGTCTATCTTTTTTTTACCTCTTTTGCAAGCGCTTTCTAATTTGCGTTTTTATACCTTTTTACCCATGATTACCTTCTCTATGGGCCTACCAATAGTGGGTTCACTCGGCTCCTGAAAGTATATTATAATAAATATATACAATTCTTTGCATTTCAAACAATTTTCTGTTAGTTTACGATTTCGCTACATTTTTTAGGAAAAAAAGCCCTTCTCTGTGAGAAGGACTTCTTAAAATAGATTTAAGATTTTACCTAAGAAATAAAGGAAAAGCAGGAGATAAGATAAGGCTGCACTAATCTGATAGGTTCGGTTCATAAAGCGAGCCTCTCCTCTTACTGGAAAGACATAAGCCAACATGACCCCAGCTACTAAGCCACCAATGTGGCCCGCCATACTGAGGCCTGGCATAAAACTAAAGATCAGATTGACCACAATCAAGCTGGTATAGGACTGACTCAAATGGCGAATATAGGGACTTTGAACAATAAAGCGCAGAGCGCCAATGGTCCCAAACAGTCCAAAGAGGGCTGTAGATGCGCCTGCTGCAATCACATCTGGCGTAAAAATAGCAACAAAGACATTGCCCATCATGCCTGATAAGAGATAAAGAGCTAAGAAAGCCTTGGAACCAAAGAGATCTTCTGCCAATCGTCCCAAGTAATAGAGGGTGATCATATTGAGCACAAAATGTTCTAGGCCGATATGAACAAAAGTAGCTGTCACGATTCGCCATAACTGGCTAGGATCGACTTTCACAGCTTCTCCAATAATACCACCGCTATAGTAAATAGCAGCACCCGTTTGGTAGTCGCCTCCAAATCGGATAAACATGGAAAGAAAGACTGCCGTTGTGACGAGCAACAAGAGGCTGGTCACAGGATAACGACGATCAAAGAGTAACTTCATAGACTAGCACCTCCTGAACGGCCTGATCAAAAGCCTCTGGTTGGAAATCCCCTTGCTGGATGGAATAAATCGTACTCACCGTTTTCCCAGCAAAATCTGCTAAATAACGATCATAATAGCCACCGCCATAGCCAATTCGGTAGCCTTTTGACTGGAAGACCAAGCCCGGCACATGGATCAGATCAATCTCTGCTTTATCCACAAGTTTTCCTTTTTCATTGGGCTCCAGCAAACCAAAGCGCGTTTTTTCCAAAATGTCAGGATCGTATTCCACAAATTCCATCCGACCTTGTGGATAGGTACGGGGAACACAGACGCGTTTTCCAAGTTGAAGAGCAACTTGGATCAAGCCAGCTGTGGAAAATTCGTGATCAAAGGACAGATAGGTCGCAAGCGTCTTTGCCTCCTGAAAGGCTGGAAGTTCCAATAGGCGTTGAGTGAGCTGTTCATCTGCTTGAGTTTTCACGGATTCTGGCAACCGTTTCATGGCTGCTATGGTTTCTTTTCGTAGTGTTTTCTTCATTCCCTACTCCTTTTGTATAGCTTTAATTGTATCATTTTTTATGAAACATCCGAACAGTTTGCACACGAGAAAATAAAAATCCAACTCCAGACGGAGTTGAATCAATCCCTTATTGGTCGGCTTTCATTTTCAAAAATTTGCCAATGTTTTCCACAGCAAAGGGAAGGGCAGCTTCATTTGGACTCATCTTCGGATGGTGCAGGGCATAAGGGGTATCAATCCCCAACCAGAACATGACACCAGGGACCTTGCTCAAGAGAAAGCCAAAGTCTTCTCCTGTCATCGCTGGCAGGATATCAATCAGGTTTACGTCTTCCTCAGCTGTGAAAAAGTCCATGAGTTCTTTAGCCAATTCTGGTTGGTTTTCCACAGGCAGGTAACCTCCTTGCTTGAGTTCCAGGTCCAATTTCACATCAAAGGCTGCTGCAACTCCTTCCGCAATCGTTTTGACCCGTTTTTGAGTCAAAAGGTTCATCTCCATGGTCAAGGTCCGAATGGTCCCATGAAGGAAGGCGGTCTCAGCAATCACATTATTGGTGGTTCCTGCATGCATGGAACCAAAAGTGACCACTGCCCCTTCAATCGGATCGACATTTCGACTCACGACCGATTGGACTTGGGTAATGAAGTAAGAGGCTGCTACAAGAGCATCATTGGCCTCATGTGGAAAGGCAGCATGCCCTCCCTTTCCTGTAAAGGTGATCTTGACTTCACAGGTCCCTGCAAAAAGGGTACCGGTATTGGTCGCAATGTCCCCCACCTTCAAATCGGGGCGTACATGCAGACCATAAAATTCATCAGGAAGCCAATCGCCAAAAGCATTGTCCTTGTACATGAGCATCCCACCTGCTTCATTTTCTTCAGCTGGTTGGAAAAGAAAGAGCAGGTTATTTTTGGGTTGCACTTGAACCAATTGATCCAAAAGTCCAAGGGCTGTCGTCATGTGCATATCATGACCACAAGCATGCATCCGTCCTTCGTGCTTGGAGGCAAAATCAAGGCCCGTTTGTTCCACAATCGGTAAGCCATCGATATCCGTCCGCCAACCAATGGTTTTTTCAGGTGCAGACCCATGGAGATACACCAGGATCCCGGTCCGCCAAGTCCGTTGCTCTACAAAGTCCTTGCCTGCTGTGATCTCTGCGATCCGGTCCAAGAGATAAGCTTGTGTTTCAAATTCTTCCAATCCAATTTCAGGGATTTGGTGCAAATCCCGTCTGATTTTGATTAAGTCCAATGTCATCGTTGTCTTCTTTCTATTAGAAGAGGCTGGGACAAAAGTCCTAGCCTCTCAATTGTCTTTGAATTGTCGAGCAAGACGCAGTGGTTGAGTGGGCTCTACTACGCTGATTTCATCAG
>JAPJPE010000103.1:3571-4847 GCA_030825825.1 Streptococcus sp.
GGGACGACGAAATCGAATTCTAACGAATTACCGATTTCTGTCCCACTCTCATTTCTATCTTACAAATTACGCAAAGCGTCTTCCAAGGCTGTTTTTTGTTGTGTTTTTTCGTCAATTTCCTTGATGATGCGAGCTGGGACACCAGCTACAACCACATTTTCAGGGACATCTTGAGTAACGATCGCTCCAGCGGCAACGACTGAACCGTTTCCAACTTGAACTCCTTCAATCACAACAGCGTTGGCACCGACCAAGACATTGTCACCGATCCGAACAGGCTCAGCAGAAGCTGGCTCAATGACTCCCGCAAGAACGGCACCCGCACCGATATGGCTGTTTTTACCAACAGTAGCACGACCACCAAGGATAGCCCCCATATCAATCATGGTTCCTGCACCGATTTCAGCACCGATATTGATGACAGCACCCATCATCACGACAGCATTGTCTTCGATCGTTACTTGGTCACGGATAATAGCGCCTGGTTCAATACGCGCATTTAGGTAGCGTTTATCCAGTAATGGGACAGCTGAGTTACGGCCATCTTGTTCTACCACATAATCCTTGTTTTCAGTTAAGTTAGCAAGAAGGGACTCGATATCTTTCCAGTCACCGAACAAAACATTGCCAAGTTTCGTAACAGAAGCAGGAACAGCTGTTGCCAATTCCCCTTCAAAGGTTACTTTCACATTTGTTTTCTTTTCTGCATTCCCGATAAAAGCGATAATTTCTTGAGCAGACATTTTTTGTGCAGTCATGAGATTCTCCATTCATTTCAATTAAAGGTATTCATATTATACCACAATCCTAGTGAGATGAACACCTAAGGCGACGTGGAAGCTGATGTCGCTGGATCTTCTAGACCCTTGATTTCACTGATGGTACGATTGCTGCCAAAGTGAATAATGACGGAGCGCGAATCAGAAAGCTTATAGTAAAAGGTTAAGAAGGACTCTGAACCCAGCATACTCGACCAAGAAACACTGCTAGGAATTCCTACTGTATTCACAAGATCTGAATAGCTCGTTCCTATTTTCATATTGGCAAAATCTTCTCTGTTTAAGCTACCATTTTTATTGGCTAATCGCTCACTGTTTAAGTTTTTAAAATCAAGAGAAGATAAACGATCAACACCAATTTTTGAAAGTAAAACGGTTACGGAAGAAGGAGAGCCTTCAGACTGATACTCCAATTGTGTCATAAAAGGACTGACACCACCTTCTTGGTAGGTTTCTTCTCCACTGCTAGCCTTCCCCAGTACAGCTACCACATCCTG
>JAPJPE010000104.1 GCA_030825825.1 Streptococcus sp.
TCTTCCAAAAAGGCTACAAACTCCATGACCGCATCCTGCGCCCAGCCATGGTAGTGGTTTATAACTAGTCTGCCTTGTCCGAAACGACACTAAACTATGAAAGAAAGATAAGACGCAAGCCGGAGGCTTGCAAGGAAGATATTTCCCGCCACTTAAGGGAAAATATCAAAAAGAAAAAAAGAAGATAAATTTAAGGAGAAAAACATATGTCTAAAATTATCGGTATTGACTTAGGTACAACAAACTCAGCAGTGGCAGTTCTTGAAGGAACTGAAAGCAAAATCATCGCAAACCCAGAAGGAAACCGCACGACTCCATCTGTTGTGTCATTCAAAAACGGTGAAATCATCGTTGGTGATGCTGCAAAACGTCAAGCAGTCACAAATCCAGATACAGTCATCTCTATCAAATCTAAGATGGGTACTTCTGAAAAAGTTTCTGCAAACGGTAAAGAATACACACCACAAGAAATTTCAGCTATGATTCTTCAATACTTGAAAGGTTACGCTGAAGATTATCTTGGTGAAAAGGTAACTAAAGCAGTTATCACAGTTCCAGCTTACTTCAACGATGCTCAACGTCAAGCAACTAAAGACGCTGGTAAAATCGCTGGTCTTGAAGTAGAACGTATCGTCAACGAACCAACTGCAGCAGCTCTTGCTTATGGTTTGGATAAGACTGACAAAGAAGAAAAAATCTTGGTATTCGACCTTGGTGGTGGTACATTCGACGTATCTATCCTTGAATTGGGTGATGGTGTCTTCGATGTATTGGCAACAGCAGGGGATAACAAACTCGGTGGTGATGACTTTGACCAAAAAATCATCGACCACTTGATAGCAGAATTCAAGAAAGAAAACGGTATCGACTTGTCAACAGACAAGATGGCCCTTCAACGTTTGAAAGATGCAGCTGAAAAAGCTAAGAAAGACCTTTCTGGTGTCACTTCAACACAAATCAGCTTGCCATTCATCACTGCAGGAGCTGCTGGACCTCTTCACTTGGAAATGACCTTGACTCGTGCGAAATTCGATGATTTGACTCGTGACCTTGTGGAACGTACGAAAACTCCAGTTCGTCAAGCCCTTTCAGATGCAGGTTTGAGCTTGTCAGATATCGACGAAGTTATCCTTGTCGGTGGTTCAACTCGTATTCCTGCCGTTGTTGAAGCTGTTAAAGCTGAAACTGGTAAAGAACCAAACAAATCAGTGAACCCTGATGAAGTTGTTGCCATGGGTGCTGCGATCCAAGGTGGTGTCATCACTGGTGATGTCAAAGACGTTGTCCTTCTTGACGTAACACCATTGTCACTTGGTATCGAAACAATGGGTGGAGTCTTCACAAAACTCATCGACCGCAACACAACTATTCCAACATCTAAATCACAAGTCTTCTCAACTGCAGCAGACAACCAACCAGCCGTTGATATCCACGTTCTTCAAGGTGAACGTCCAATGGCAGCGGACAACAAAACTCTTGGACGTTTCCAATTGACTGATATCCCAGCTGCACCTCGTGGTATCCCACAAATCGAAGTGACATTTGACATCGACAAGAACGGTATCGTATCTGTTAAAGCGAAAGATCTTGGAACTCAAAAAGAACAAACAATTGTTATCCAATCTAACTCAGGTTTGACAGACGAAGAAATCGACCGCATGATGAAAGATGCAGAAGCAAACGCTGAAGCGGATAAGAAACGTAAAGAAGAAGTAGACCTTCGTAACGAAGTAGACCAAGCTATCTTTGCAACTGAAAAGACAATCAAAGAAACTGAAGGCAAAGGCTTCGATGCAGAACGTGACGCAGCTCAAGCAGGATTGGATGATCTTAAGAAAGCTCAAGAATCAGGTAACCTTGAAGAAATGAAAGCGAAACTTGAAGCCTTGAACGAAAAAGCACAAGCATTGGCTGTTAAACTCTACGAACAAGCTGCAGCAGCGCAACAAGCCCAAGCAGGAGCAGAAGGCGCACAAGCAACAGGCAACGCAGGCGATGACGTCGTAGACGGAGAGTTTACTGAGAAGTAATGTCTGATTTTATTAATCTAATTAGGGAGAAGTTTATTGATGGTTTAGCCAGCTTAATAGGCTGGGGTGTGTTAGCATTTCTTGGAAGTTCTCTCATTATGTGGAGTTATAATGTTATTTTTCAACCTACCTTATCTATAAAGAGTGTAAGTATTGATATTATAGAAGATAAACAAAAATTATCTCCAGAAAACAGAGAAAATTATGGAAAAGTATTTACTATTCCATCTAATTCTTCAAATGATATTATCAGTATTCCAGAATACACAGCTCCTAAAGCTAAGTTTGTTGTTGAAAAGAATATCTTTGGCAACATAAAATCAATGTATGCTGTTTATCGTAATATTGATGGTGAGTTGTATTATCAAATTGTAGATACTACAACACCGGAAACTGTGTTAAATTATCCTAAGGAAAAGAATAGGTTTATATATTTAGTTGTTGTAGATGGAAGAGATAATGCTCAAAAAATTTGGACAATCGCAAATTGTGATTTGGCTAATAGTTCAAAAATGTATAGTGAAAAGGAAATTTTTAATAAACCACCATATGATTCCAAAGATGTGTATTCTTTAAATAGAGATGATTTACAAAGAGACATTATAGCAATCCGAGGACTAAAGTTGAACGATCAATAGTTAATTTCTTATGACAGAGGTTGCAACCCAGCCTCTGTTTTTCGGTAAAATAGAGGATGTCGCGTATGAAAAAAGTACTTTGTATCATTTATCCTAATTTTTCTCTTTATGAGATAACTGCTTTGACGAGTACTTTAGCTCTGTCTTTTGATATTACGATTGATTATGCCGCTTCAGATCATTCGATGGTGGTCTCTGAGGATGGCTTGCCCTGTCAACCGACGAAAACATTGGATCAAGTACGAATTGATGAGTATTCTTGTGTGATTTTGCCAGGAATGGTCAACATAGGACCTGCTCTACAGGATGAGAAATTGATTTCGTTTTTGAGGGACCTTGGTGAGCAAGATATCCTCATTGCAGCCATTTCTTCAGCGCCTCTTTTATTAGCGAAAGCAGGTCTGTTGAAGGACACGAAATTTACAGGTGGAATTTGGCAAAACTTCTTTGATTATTTTGAATTTCTTCCACGTGAGAATTTCCAACCCAAAGTGGTTGTGCAAGATAAACAAATCATTACGGCTATCGGTTTTGCCCATCAAGAGTTTGCAAGAAAAGTGATTCTAAGCTTAGGGTTGGCAGAGAATACGGACAACTATTTTAAAGAACAGAACGAGTATGCTGAAGAGGATTTGATATTTACTCTATCAGACCAAGAGTTTGATCAAGTGAAGCAGAGTATAGAAAACAGCCTCTAAAGCTGTACATAAAAATTATAGAAAGGAACAAAGGTGTTCGCAACTGAACACGGGCTACGGACGGTGCCAAAAAGATAGTTTTTTCTAGGACGCAAGCGTCCGTCGTCAAAACTCCTATTTTGGCTGTGTCCGTTTGACGCCCTTTGTATCTTGAATTATGAACAATACTGAATTTTATGACCGTTTGGGCGTTTCAAAGAATGCGTCTCAGGATGAGATTAAGAAAGCCTATCGGAAATTATCTAAAAAATATCACCCAGATATCAACAAGGAGCCTGGTGCTGAGGAAAAGTACAAGGAAGTTCAAGAAGCTTATGAGACTTTGAGTGACGAGCAAAAACGAGCTGCTTATGACCAATATGGTGCTGCGGGTGCCAATGGTGGCTTCGGTGGCGGAGCAGGTGGATTTGGTGGTTTTGATGGTGCTGGATTTGGTGGCTTTGAAGACATCTTCTCTAGCTTCTTTGGAGGAGGTGCAAGTCGTAATCCAAATGCGCCTCGTCAAGGGGATGACCTCCAATACCGCGTTAATCTCAAGTTTGAAGAAGCGATTTTTGGTGCTGAAAAAGAAGTTAAGTACCATCGTGAAGCAAGCTGTCATACCTGTCACGGTTCAGGGGCTAAGCCAGGTACGAGTCCGGTAACCTGTGGACGCTGTCATGGTTCCGGGGTTATCAATGTAGATACGCAAACTCCTCTTGGAATGATGCGCCGTCAAGTGACCTGTGATGTCTGTCATGGCCGTGGTCAAGAAATCAAAGATCCATGTACGACTTGTCGTGGAACAGGTCATGAAAAACAAGCCCATAGCGTGAACGTCAAGATTCCTGCAGGAGTTGAAACAGGTCAACAAATCCGCTTAGCGGGTCAAGGAGAAGCTGGCTTTAACGGTGGACCTTATGGAGACTTGTATGTGGTTGTCAACGTGGAGCCGAGTGATCGCTTCGAACGAGATGGCTCAACCATCTACTACAAGCTAGATTTGAATATTGTACAAGCAGCTCTTGGAGATACGGTCCATGTGCCAACCGTTCATGGAGATGTCGATTTGGTCATTCCTGAAGGAACCCAAACCGGTAAAAAATTCCGTCTTCGCGGAAAAGGTGCTCCAAGCTTACGTGGTGGTGCCATGGGAGATCAATATGTGTCTGTCAATGTTGTCACCCCAACTGGTTTAAATGACAAGCAAAAAGAAGCCCTTCAAGCCTTTGCGGAAGCAAGTGATTTGAAGGTCAACCCAAAGAAAAAAGGCTTCTTTGATAAGGTCAAAGATGCTTTAGATGACTTATAAGAATAAACGAGTTTCCTTTTGAGTAAGGAGCTCGTTTTATTTTGGATCGAATCCAAGAAGCTTCTTTTTTGCTTGCAAAACTGTACCCGGACAGTTTGGCTTTTTCACTATTGTAACCCCTTCTATATCTTGCTAAAATAGAACCATGACACGAT
>JAPJPE010000105.1 GCA_030825825.1 Streptococcus sp.
ACAACAAAGCAAATTGAATAAACTTAGCTGTTTTCATGTTTGACTTTCTCCTTTGTTCAATGTCTTGTTTAGTATTTTAGCATAGGGAAAAAGCAATGTCAAGAATTTTCTGTAATATTCTGAATTTTTTGAATAGAAACAAAATATCCCCTTTTGCCCTACTTCTTCTGATACAAATCAAAAACGATCTTGTCATTATAGAGATCAATGGTATTGGCCTTGACATAGATTCCAAAGTCATTGTCAATTTCTGGTAATACAATGGTGATGGTAGACTCTTTTGGCGAAATCTGGATAAATTCTGGGATATTTTTATTTTTGCTCAAAAGCCGCAAAACCATTTTTTGAGGAATTTGAAAGGTACCGACTGAAAAATCCTTCACTGTTAAGAGAATATTCCCGTTTTCCAACTTGGATGGTTGAAAGTAAATATATAAGGGATAATCCTTTCCTAAGAGACTCAACTGTCCCTCTAAGAGGATTTGCTGATTATCCGCATAGACCTTGTAGTCGGACAGCTTATATTTTTTCAGAAGCGATTTGATGGTGTCATTGAGTTGATCTCGAGTCGTTGTCATGGTTCCAACTTTGACATCTTTGGTGCCAACTGATTGATGAAGCTGGCTAACATCTTCTCTTGGCGTCGCTAAGCGTCCTTGCACAACTAAAGCGAAGGCTAAGAGAAGGCTGACTAAACATAAAAATAACCATTTCCAAATATTGATTTTTTGAAGGAAGGGGACCTTCTCTTTGATGGGATTATTTTTGACTCCAAGTTTTCTTCGTGGCATTGATTTTCTCCAATATTGCTTGTTTCATCTTTTCATAGCCCGTATTGTTGGGGTGAAAGCTATCCTCTTCATACAGGGCATCATTGATAACGGTTGTCTTCCCGTCACTGATTTCTGATACGCCCATTTTTCCATCAATTCCTTTATAGAGCAGATCATTGATCGGAACGAAATAGACCTGATCAAATTGCGCGATGGTTTCTTCCGTCGTCTCATTCCAACGATCGACAGCCGTCTGGATACTGGTTAATTCAGGAAAATTCAGATAAAGAGGATTGTAGATCCCCACTACATAAATGGGAAGATGGGGATTGTCCTTTCTGGCCTTTGTAATAATTTCTTTGAGGTTCGCTGTATAACTCTTGAGCGGCTTTTGGATATCTGATAGAGAAAAATCACTCAGATGATCGACAACGACTTTGCGTAGATCATTTCCTCCAACCGTTAAGGTCATGACATGCGCCTTCTTGAGATCCTTCTGAAGGTCTGTTTGCTTCTTGAGCCGATCTAAAATTTGTGTGCTGGTGTTTCCTGGAACACCATAGTTAACCGCATGGTATTGAGCTTCGTTTTCATTGGATAGGCTTTGAGCGAGTAAGGGCACAAAGCCCCCTTGATTGGTGCTATCACCCACACCTTTGGTCAGTGAATCTCCTAGAGCAACATAAGTATAGGTAATTTCTTTCGCAGCCGTTTTGGGCTTGGTCATACGAGGAGACGCAGTTGGTAGCAAAGCACGAAATAGAAATACAAAGACAAGAAGGCTGGTTAAAAAGAAAACCAAGCCTTGCATCATTTTTTTAAAATTCATATAAATACGATCGCTTATCCTTGAAAAATCACTTGTCCATCACAGATTGTATAAGCAACTTTCCCTTTTAATGTTTCGCCCACAAATGGTGAATTTCCAGCTTTTGAAGCGAAATGATCCGATACCAGACGATCTGCTTCTGGATCAAAGATGGTTAAATCTGCCGGTCCATCCACTGCGATATAGCCAGCATCAAAATCATAGAGACGTGCTGGATTATAGGACATCTTTTCAAGCAATTGCATCAAGCTTAAATGGCCAGCATGCACCAAGTAGGTCAAACCAAGAGAAAGCGAAGTTTCAAGCCCAGTCATGCCAGATGGTGCTTTGGTAATATCAGGAACATTCTTCTCATCCGCATGGTGAGGCGCGTGGTCCGTCGCAATCACGGAGATGACGCCTGACTTCAAGCCTTCAATCACTGCTAAACGGTCAGATTCTAAGCGAAGAGGTGGGTTCATCTTGGCATTGCTTCCCTTAGTCAAGAGCAGACTTTCTGTTTTCGAAAAGTGTTGAGGTGCCACTTCTGCCGTTACATGAGCTCCTAATCCTTGGGCAAATTCCACCACCTTGACACTTTCTTCCTTGGAAAGGTGTTGGATATGGAGGTGAGCACCTGTCGCATGAGCAATCATGGCATCACGCGCAGCCATAGAATATTCGGCTACACCCGTCGCACCACAGACATGGAAGTGTTCCTTTGCAATGTTTTCATTCAAACCAAGAATGCCATTCAACTCAGGGTCTTCTTCATGCAGACTAATAAAGGTTCCTAGACGCTTAGCTTCTTCCAAGGCTTGGCGGACAACCTTAGTGCTTTGAAGGGGAATCCCGTCATCTGAAAACCCTACTGCACCAGCCTTAAGCAGTCCTTCAAAATCTGTCAGGTGTTGACCGTCAAAGTTCTTAGTCACTGTCGCAACTGTATGAATGTGAAGATTTTCCTTGGCTGCAGAAGCTAAGACTTCCTCTAAGGTCGCAATATCTGAAATGGTCGGATTGGTATTGGCCATCATGACCACTCTGGTAAAACCACCAGCAGCCGCGGCTAAGGCACCCGTATGGATGTCTTCTTTATGAGTTTGACCGGGTTCGCGGAAATGCACGTGTACATCGATCAAACCAGGTGCCACAACCAGACCAGTAGCATCAAGGACTTCTTGTCCATCCGTTGGGAGGTTTTCAGCGATCTCTACAATTTTCTTTCCTTCAATGCGAAGGTCACAGACTTGATCCAAGCCGGTCTTGGGATCCATTACGCGACCATTTTTAATGACAACCATTGCATTCTCCTTTATTCATAAAAATCAACATGCGACTCTAACAAGCGGTCGCCGTCATAGCGAAACATTGCAGAAAAGAAGGGTTTATCCTCTAACAACCACTCGACAAAGGTGTGGTCCCCTTCCCAGGTTGGTTTTGAGAGGACTTGATCATAAGGCACCCACTCCAAGGTTCCTTCGTTACACTCGATCAGTTCTCCCTCAAAATCTGTTACCTTGAAGACATAGGTATACCAGTCCAAATCTGGAGTAAATTCCGGAAATGTAATAATCCCTTTCAAGACTGGCTTAGCTCTAAGGCCGGTCTCCTCAAAAATCTCACGCGCCGCACACTCCTGTGGGGTTTCCCCGCGTTCTAATTTTCCACCAACTCCGATCCATTTACCTTCATGGACATCATTGGGCTTTTTATTGCGATGCAACATGAGAAATTCTTTCCCATTGTCAATGTAACAAATCGTTGCTAATTGTGGCATTTCTTTCTCCTATCTTAACCAATCAATCGGCTCGCGTCCCGCCTCTGTCAAAAATTGATTGGTTTTTGAAAAGGGTTGGGAACCAAAGAATCCTCGGTAGGCCGATAAAGGACTTGGGTGAGCTGATTCAAGGACCAAATGTCGATCGTGGGTAATCAGAGGCTTTTTCTTACGGGCATAAGATCCCCAGAGGATAAAGACAACTGGCTCCTCCAACTCATTAACCACCTTGATCACAGCATCTGTGAAAGGCTCCCAAATTTGTCCTGCATGACCATTGGCCTGACCAGCAGGCACCGTCAAACAGGCATTGAGTAAGAGCACTCCTTGCTCTGCCCAAGAAGTCAGATCATGAGAACGCTTCTCTCCGATATCTGAGCGCAATTCTTTGAGAATATTTTGCAAAGAAGGCGGTGCTGGTACATGATCCGGAACAGAAAAACTTAAGCCCTGCGCTTGATCCGGTCCATGGTAGGGATCTTGGCCTAAGATCAAGACCTTGACCTGATCCATCTCTGTCGTCTGCAAGGCCTTAAAGACCTTGTCACGCGGTGGATAAACCACTCCTTTGCTATAGACTTCATTCATAAAGTCATTGATCTGGTGAAAATACCCTTCTGGAAGATGGGATTTGATGGCTTCATGCCAGGGTGAATGCTGCATGGAAACTCTCCGCTATCCAATAAATTCTTACCTTCCATTATACCACATTTGGCGCAGATCCACTGGATAAAAAAGAGGCTGGACAATTTTGTCCAACCTCAATTTCTGCCTGTCAAACAAGCCAGAGCTTTTAGGTATTTTCTTTCTTGGTAAATCCTGCTAGACCGATCGAAGCGACTAGTAAAATTTGCGGTAAGAATTGGATGAGGTAGCGGGTCTTCCCTCCTTCAAAGATGGTTAAGAAGAGCAAGCCACCAAAAACCGCTAAGGAAAGGAAGTTAAAGTCATCTGTATCTCGACGTTTGAGATAAGCTCCAACCAAACCAGCCGATAGGATGATCCAGATCACCTGCTTCACAAATTCATAATACTTGTACTGCGGTCGATCAATGCTGAGGAGATAGGTCCGCACCCATTTTGCCAGACCATTATTTTTAGTCAGGGGTGCATAGAGAGGATTGATAAAAGGCGTCTTCTCATACTCTACATCTCGGTAAAGCCACCCTAGAGTCCCTTCTGCTACCGTCAAGGATTGCTTGTAGTAGATATGCCCGATCAAACCGAACGGTCCATACTCCTTGAGACGGCGCTTGATTTCTTTGATCACATTTTCTTTTTTAAAGAGACCATTGTTGTAATCCGAGCGCTTATCCTCATCAATATAGGCTAACAAGCCTTCTTTCATATCTTCTTGGTTGTGCCCCATATCTGTCAAGCCCAGATTGATAAACAAGAGCGGTCCTTT
>JAPJPE010000106.1 GCA_030825825.1 Streptococcus sp.
CAAACCGGAGTCGAACAATTTCTAAAAGAAAGAGCAGATTTTTAAAAAGTTTGGTATAATAGAGAAATGATTAGTCACAATGAAACGGAGCTGATCGCTCTAGGAAAACAGCTAGGAAAACTCTTAGAAAAGCAAGACGTGATCATCTTATCAGGTGATCTAGGGGCAGGAAAAACGACCTTTACCAAGGGAATTGCAAAGGGGTTAGGGATTGATCAGATGATTAAAAGCCCGACCTATACCATTGTTCGTGAATACGAAGGTCGCTTGCCTTTATACCATTTGGATGTTTACCGGATTGGGAATGATCCAGATTCTATTGATTTAGATGATTTTCTATTTGGAGATGGTGTTACCATTATTGAATGGGGAGAGCTGATTGAGCCGAGTCTCTCGGATGCTTATCTAAAAATTTTTATCCGAAAATTAGAAGATGGTCGAGAGTTAGCTTTTGAAGCTCATGGAGCGCGTGCAGAAGCTTTACTGGCATCCTTTGAGCAGGTGGAAAAAACCGATGACTAAGGAAAAGGAAGTGACATTAGAAATTCGGCAAGCTGACAGTGTAGACGCGGCTCTTGTCGTTGATTTCTTAAATCAAGTTGGGAAAGAGTCAGATTACATGACGCTAGATGAAGCTGGAATTGGCATGTCTCCAGCAGACATGGAGCAATTTCTGATGGTGCAAGAGATGGCGGGAAACAGGATTTGCCTCTTGCTATTTCTAGATCAGGAACTGGCAGCTTTGCTAAATATCACTGCAGCTTCTCAACGGTCCATTCGGCATATTGGTGATGTCTTTATTGTGGTTCAAAAAGCTTATTGGAGTCAAGGGCTTGGACAGATCTTGTTGGAAGAAGGAATTGAGTGGGCGCACTCGACCGGTGTTCTCAGGAAACTAGTCTTGAATGTCCAAGTGCGCAATGAACGAGCAGTTCACCTGTATAAAAAGTTAGGTTTTGAGATCGAAGGTTGTCAAGCTCGTGGAGCTTGTTCAGCTGAAGGAGAATTCTTAGATGTTTACCTTATGGGGAAACTGATAGATTAGAGAGAGATTCTATATGGTTAAAAAAATTATTTTAATGTTTTTGAGCTTATTGACGGTAACAGTGATTGGGATTGGGGCTTATGGCCTTACCATCCTAAACCAAACGACTGGGACTCTCAGTAAGACCTATAAAGGCTTTGGAAATGAGACCAATGTCATTGCAGAAAACAAGCCGATGACCATCCTTCTGATGGGGGTTGATACAGGTAGCGGTTCTCGGGAAGATCCTTGGGCCGGAAATAGTGATACCATGATTTTGGTGACTGTTAATCCTCAAACAAAAGAAACAACTATGACGAGCTTGGAAAGAGATATCCTAACCAATATTACTTCAGATGGCGAAACGGTCCAAGCAAAATTGAATTCGGCTTATGCTCAAGGTGGTGCCAAGTTAGCCATTAAGACCATTCAAGATCTTTTGAATATCCATATTGACCGCTATGTCATGATCAATATGAAGGGGCTGGTTCAATTAGTGGATAAGGTTGGTGGCATCACAGTCAACAATCCATTTGACTTCGATATCTCGATCGAGGAAAATGAGCCAGAATATACGGCTAAGATCGCACCAGGACGTCAGGAGATTAATGGGGACCAAGCTCTCGTTTATTCACGCATGCGCTACCAAGACCCAGAAGGAGACTACGGACGTCAAAAACGCCAACGTGAAGTGATCAAAAAGATTGTTGAGAAAGTTTTAAGCCTCAATAGTTTGAGTCACTACAAAGGAATCATTGAGTCTGTTAGTGACAATATGCAAACCAACATTTCACTTGATAGCAACAGTCTTCTTCAATTGTTAGGATATAAAGATGCCCTTTCAACGATTCATCAGTACCAGCTGAAAGGAGAAGATGCCACCTTAGCAGATGGCGGAAGTTATCAGATTGTCACTTCAAAACATCTCTTGAAAATTCAAAATATCATCCGCAAAGCTTTGGGGATGAAAGAAATTAAAACATTGAAAACCAATGCTTACCTATTAGATGGAGATGAAGAGTTGAAGAATGCTTCTTCTCAAAATGATACGCCAGCGGCCTCATCTGAGGAAGCACCTGTTTACCAAGAGTTTAACCAACTACCAGTTGTACCATCGACCCAGGATACGGGAGTGGTGACACCTCAAAGTTCTGTTGCACCAGTGACACCAGTTGCTCCTGCAGCTACAGAGTCGAGCAGTGTGACACCTACGGTGCCTTCAGAATAAGAAAAAAACGATTGAGTTTTCTCAATCGTTTTTACTTGGTTGCCAGATGTCTTGAATTTCTTTTAGAGAAGCTGTTGCTTGTTGACTAAATAGTTTGGTCTTGTATTGGAAATCCGTTACCAATTCTTGAAGATTGGTCTTTTGGTCTTGGATAATATCCAGATTGCGTTGGATTTTTGCTAGGTTATCTTGAATTCCCTTGACCAATTGGCTGGATTCAGTCACCTCTGTTTTAATTTCTTTGCGGTTTTTTACTAGGTGGTAGCTAATGCTAGCTCCTGTTGCAAACCAAAAGAGATTTTTGAGTTTCATATGGCCTCCTTTTTAACTGTTTTTGATAGTTTCTGCGAGAACTGCTAGTTGTTCAAAATTAGGCTCGTGTTCAGTAAATGAAATGGCAAGCTCATCTTGATCGGAATAGCGAGGGATAATGTGGACATGTGTGTGAAATACGGTTTGTCCAGAAACTTCTTCCATGTTGCTGATGATATTCATTCCCTTAGCTTGGGTAGCAGCTTCTACTTTTTTAGCAACTTTAGAAACACGTGCAAATAGTTGAGCTGTGGCGGTTTCGTCCATCTCTAAGAGGTTGCGAGCGTGTTTTTTTGGAACCACTAACGTATGACCTGGTGTAACCTGAGAGATGTCCAAAAATGCGAGGACTTCCTCGTCCTCATAGACTTTGGAGGAAGGAATGTCGCCAGCTATAATCTTACAAAAAATACAATCGTCAACCATAAATACACCTCATTTAGACTAAATTTTGTTATAATATAAGAACATTATACCAGAAATCGGAGAAAATATGTTAGAAATCAACAAGTTGACAGGGGGCTATGTCAACATCCCTGTCCTGAAAGAGGTGAGTTTTTCAGTTCCGGATGGCCAACTGATTGGTTTGATTGGACTAAATGGAGCTGGGAAGTCAACCACGATTAATGAAATTATTGGTCTCCTGCATCCTTATGCTGGGGAAGTACGGATTGACGGCTTGAGTCTTCCAGAAGCTCCAACTGACTATCGTAAAAAAATCGGCTATATTCCAGAAACTCCTAGCCTATATGAAGAATTAACCTTGAGAGAGCATATCGAGACCGTAGCTATGGCCTATGATTTAGACATGGATCAGGTCATGGTGCGCGTCCAGACTTTGTTGGAACGATTTCGTTTGGCTGAAAAATTAGATTGGTTCCCGACCCAGTTTTCAAAAGGGATGAAGCAAAAGGTCATGATTATTTGTGCCTATGCAGTGGATCCAAGTCTTTATATTGTCGATGAACCCTTTTTGGGATTGGATCCTCTTGCGATTGCAGATTTGATTCAGTTATTGGCAGATGAGAAAGCAAAAGGAAAATCGATTTTGATGAGTACCCACGTTCTGGATTCGGCTGAAAAGATGTGTGATGGTTTTGTAATCCTCCATAAGGGGCAGATTCGAGCACAAGGGACCTTAGATGAGTTGCGTTCAACTTTTGAGGATGAGAAAGCAAGTCTAAATGATATCTACATGACCTTGACAGAAGAGGAAACAGCATGAAAGAGTTGATGAAAAAACGGCAAGAAACGTTTCGAACTCAATGTGTAAAATATAGCCGCTATGTTCTCAATGATCATTTCGTCCTCTTTATGCTGATTTTCATAGGATTTTTGGCGGTTCAATACAGCCAATTCTTACAAGATCTCCCCAAAGATACAAGCCTGATCCGCTGGAGTCTCATGATTGGTTTGCTCCTCTTGGTTCCGATAGGCTCTATTGCGACCTACTTAGAGAAGCCCGATGCTTTATTCCTTTTGGTAAAGGAAGAGGAAGTGAAACGTTATATCAAAGGGCAGGCCAAGAAGTCTTTTGTGTTTTGGCTTTTGATTCAAAGTGTTATCCTTCTATTATTTGTTCCCCTTCTTCTTGCAACGGGGGTGAATGCACTTGGAATAACGGCTTACTTATTTATTTTAGGGGTAGCTAAAGGGCTTGTCTTTAGCTGGAAGGAAGCCCGCTTCTACCAAGATGGAAATTTGAATTGGACCTTGGCCATTGCTCGTGAGAATGCAAGGAAACAATTGATTCTTCGCTTTTTTGCCTTGTTTACAACGGTGAAAGGCATTACCAACAGTGTCAAAAGAAGAGCTTATTTAGATGGTTTCTTGGGGCTTCTTCCCAAAACACATGGGAATACTTGGCTTCACTTGTATATGCGCTCCTTCCTACGGAATGGAGATCTTTTCTCTATGACCCTACGGCTCTTGGCTCTTTCCATTCTTGCCATGATCTTTATTCCTCAACCTCTAGTGGTGATTGCGCTTGTAGCCTTGCTCAATTACTTAATTATTTTTCAATTACTGGGGCTTTATAGTGCTTTTGATTACCAACCGTTGACCCTTCTTTTCCCGATGAAAAGGGGCAGTAAAAAGGTAGGGTTAAATAAAACGATTCAGCTGTTAATGGTTATGATAACGGTGATAGAAGGGGGAATTGGCCTGGTCTTTATATCAGATAAAGTCC
>JAPJPE010000107.1 GCA_030825825.1 Streptococcus sp.
GTGACTATGCAGCCGTCATGGTGACAGAAACGACCCTTGCAACCATGGTGGTGATTCCTATTCTCATGCTGTTGATGGCATAATAAATAGAAACTACAAAAGCTCAAGTTTTTTGAAAACCTGAGCTTTTCTTATATGAGAGCTAATAAAATTGTAATCACCAGAGCGATGCCCATCCGAATCAGGTGGTGGACTGGGTGGAAGTTTCCTTTGTGTTTTCCATTCCAATAGGCTCCGTAGCAAATCAAACCACATCCGATCAGCCAAAGGACTAGAGAGACAATCGGTAAAAAGAAGTAGAGGATGAGAGATAAGGTCGCAAGGCTACTTCCGATGAGGAGAAATGTATTTCCTAAAGTGTGATTTCCCTTTTTAAATTCTGAAAGGGAGGCCAATAAGTGAAGAAGAACAAAAGCAAGGGCAAAGAAGGCTGTAAAAAAGCCGAGAAGAATGGGGAAGAACATAGGGTTTCCTTTCTAAGATATGATTGCCTGAGTACTATTTTTTATGACTGATTTTATGAAGAATCATAAATGATACTACAAGATTTAAAATAATAACCAAGAAGGTAAAAAGAGAGTAACCATAAAGTTTAATTGGAAATTCATTTTTGAGATTGCAAAGAGCAAACAAACTTGTTAAAATGCCCGTTAACAACCCAGGCACATATTTTCGAATAACGACTGTCTGAATCAGATGTCCGAACACATGGTAGATATAAGCGATTATGATGCTTGCGTAAATGCTATAGTTGTTAAACTGGTAACTAAGATATAGCGACGTCATTAGGATCAGAAATTGCTCCAAGACAATGGCATTGAAAGCAAAAGGAGTGTAACAAGATGGGATTCGATTATCTGGAAACTGTGCTGATAATTTTTTGACAAAGGATGGCATCCAAATGATTTCTTCAAGTTCGTGAAGCATGAAGAGTGATGGAAATAGAAAGTAAAATTGCACGCTGGTCATTGAAAATACTCCCTTCTAGTTCGAGCCCACTTTTAAAATCTCCAAATAAAATTGGATCACTTCTTGTTCGGTGTAGGACTTGCCTTTTTTCAACCACCAGCTGAGGGTTTCGATGAAATGGCTGACGACCAAGTGTTTGAGGTAAGAGTGAGGGAGAGTTGGATGGGCCTTGATGAGTTCGTCGGCAACCATTGGGTAGACATCGTGTTCTAGTTCTTTTCGCAGTTGCCGGATAAAATAATCGTTTTTAGAGAGCAAGAGACTGGTCACATGATCTTGATTTTTCTTGAAATGCTGAAAGATATGAGCCAGATAGTCTTGTGGTGAGAGGTGTTCAGCACGCTCAAAGAGATGGTGAAAGAGCTTTTGACAGAGTTCATCTAGCAATAATTCCTTACTTTCGTAATGGCTGTAAAAGGTTGATCGCCCCACATCGGCTAAGTCAATGATTTCCTGAACCGTGATGGCCTCGTAGTCTTTTTGGTTGAGTAATTGTAAAAAAGCTTGATAGATAGCTTTTCGAGTTTTGGTGATGCGACGATCCTGTGCTGTCATATGGACACTTAGAACAAACTGTTCAGTAACGGACACCCTAAACAGTTTGCTCCTATCCTTTCTGTTGTGAATGTTAGATAATGATAATGAACATGATGTTCATGAATCTATTATAACAAAGGAAATAGGATTATGAAGACAAAACATGCGGTCTGGATCGCTTTTTTCTTGAATTTGAGTTATGCCATTGTTGAGTTTATTGCAGGAGGGATTTTTGGATCCAGTGCGGTCCTTGCGGATTCGGTCCATGACTTGGGGGATGCGATCGCTATTGGGATCTCCGCCTTTTTGGAAAGTATCTCCAATCGTGAAGAAGACAGCCACTATACCTTGGGCTACAAGCGTTTTAGCCTTCTGGGTGCTATGGTAACAGCTGTGATTCTTATGACAGGGTCCGTTCTGGTTATTTTAGAAAATATAACGAAAATCTTTCACCCACAACCTGTCAACGATGAGGGCATTCTCTGGCTTGGAATCATAGCCGTCAGCATCAATGTGCTAGCGAGTTTCGTCATTCGCAAAGGGCAAACCAAGAACGAATCCATTCTCAGCCTGCATTTTTTGGAAGATACCCTGGGCTGGGTGGCTGTCATCCTAATGGCTATTGTTCTCCGATTTACCGACTGGTATATTCTAGATCCGCTCTTATCCCTTGCTATTTCCATCTTTATTCTGTCCAAAGCCATTCCACGTTTTTGGAGCACGCTCAAGATTTTCCTGGATGCCGTGCCAGAAGGAGTGGATATCCAGCAAGTCAAGAGTGATTTGGAGCAGTTGGAGCATGTGGCTAGTATCAATCAGCTGAATCTCTGGACCATGGATGGGCTGGAAAAGAACGCCATTGTCCATGTTTGTCTAGAGCATGTCAACCACATGGAGGTCTGTAAAGAGTCTATCCGAGACTTGCTCAAAGACTGTGGCTTTCAAAACGTCACCATTGAGGTTGATGAAGACTTAGCAACCCACCGCGCCCACAAGAGAAATATCGAAGAGCTGGAAGTAAGTCAAAGTCATGAACATGATCATCACCATTAATGACGACTTGGTATGAGCAGAAGCTCGATAAAAAGTGTATACTGTAGATAAGTAAGCAATAGAAAGTAGGTTGTTCCTATGAAGAAAACAGTCTATACAAAAGCTGGGCAAGTGGGGCTAGTAGAAGTAGAACGTCCACGCATCGAAGCGCCAGATGATGTCATTCTCCGCATCGTTCGCACCTGTGTCTGTGGCTCCGATCTATGGAGTTACCGCAATCCAGATATTGAAGCAGGTCATCAAAATAGTGGCCACGAAGCTATTGGGATCGTGGAAGAAATCGGTGAGGCCATTACAACGGTTAAGCCAGGAGACTTTGTCATTGCGCCTTTCACCCATGGTTGTGGGGAGTGTGATGCCTGTCGTGCTGGCTATGATGGGACTTGTGACCGCCATATTGGCACCAACTGGTCTGACGGGGTGCAAGCAGAGTACATCCGTTTCCACTTTGCTAATTGGGCCCTTGTCAAGATTCCAGGTCAACCATCTGATTATACAGAAGCTATGCTCAAATCCTTCTTGACGCTGGCTGATGTCATGCCGACGGGCTACCATGCAGCGCGTGTAGCAGACGTGAAGCCTGGTGACAAAGTAGTGGTCATCGGGGACGGTGCCGTTGGTCAATGTGCAGTGATCGCAGCCAAAATGCGGGGAGCATCACAAATCGTCCTTATGAGCCGTCACCAAGACCGTCAACAGATGGCCTTGGAGTCAGGCGCGACAGCAGTTGTCGCTGAGCGTGGTGAAGAAGGCATTGCCAAGGTTCGTGAAATCCTCGGAGGTGGAGCAGATGCGGCCCTTGAATGTGTCGGTACCGCAGCAGCTGTCGATCAAGCCCTTGGGGTTCTTCACAATGGAGGACGTTTAGGTTTTGTCGGCGTGCCTCATTACAATAATCGTGCCCTTGGTTCGACCTTTGCTCAAAACATCTCGGTGGCAGGTGGAGCAGCCTCGGTCACTACCTACGACAAACAGTTCTTGCTTAAGGCTGTCCTTGATGGCGATATCAATCCAGGTCGCGTCTTCACTCATAGTTATAGCTTGGACGAGATTGATCAGGCATACAAAGATATGGATGAACGCAAGACTATTAAGGCTATGATTGTGCTTGAGTAATGAAAAAGTCTAGTAGAAATGAAACTACTAGACTTTTCTTTTATTGTGAAATAAATTCTTATTTCAAATCCGACATCACTTGTTTCTTGGTGAAGGTACGCTCTTGTTTGTTGGCTAAGGCCTTAATGCGCGCATCAAGGAGAATAGCACGACCTTCCGCACTTCGGGTATAGACGAGGGTATACTTGCCTAGGCTCTTTCGGATTTGCTCCACAAAGGCTTGGGCATCCTCTTTCCGTTTGTCAAAGAGGCTTGGTACAGCGAAATATTCTGTCTGATCGGATACTTTTTCCTGTGCTTTCAGGATATAGCGCTGATTTTCAATCGGCGCGAAAAACTCGATCATAGTTTGCGAGAAGAGTTCCTTCTCCCGCATGGTTCCGCCCTTCAAATAGATCAGCATGTTGATGGCATCCTTTCTGTCTCGTACGACTTGGATACGGGTCTCCTGGGTTTGAATATGCCCAAAGAGGAGCAAGGCTTGGTGAATAGCTTGTCCAAAGACCTCTAACCGTTTATAAGGGCTCTTATAGAGATAGTAGCGGAGCCAGGCAAGGAGAGCGAGAACAGCTAAAACGAATAGAAGAATTAGAGACGCTTTATTCCCTCCTCCTCTATGTGAATAGTAAAAAAGGTTGGCGAAAGCATCGGTCAAAGTGGCGGCCGTCAGCCAACGAGCCAGCTTTCTGGCATCGAAGAATAGGGCCAGAGGCAGGAAGTGTTTATCCACTTGGACCTCATTTGCAATCTCCATATTCTCCAGAATAGGCAGGGCTTTTTGCCAGCCGTCTCGGAGTTCTTGACGATGGGTGGAGCGCTCTAAGGTCTCTTCATTGAGTTTTTGCAACTGTTTTTTGGTATAGCGGATATTGTCAAAGGCTAGACGTTCGATACCGGATTCGATGAAGGGTTCCTTGTAGTGGAGGCCTAAAAATTGCTTCATCCGTCTTTCTAAGAGCTCCAGATCAGGACTGTATTCTTTCAACTGATCAGTGATGGCCTCGATCTCTTCCTTTTCAAGATCGGACTTTTCATACCATTTCTTTAGGGAAAGATTGATGGAGACCA
>JAPJPE010000108.1 GCA_030825825.1 Streptococcus sp.
GTGGGACGACGAAATCAAATTCTAACGAATTACCGATTTCTGTCCCACTCTCTTTGCTTTTATGCATGCTCCAATCCTTTTCGTGTGTTTTCCTTGATGGTTTCGGCTGAATGGAGCAATTTTTCTTTTTCTTCTTCTGTCAAATGCAAGTCCAATCGTTCAAGAATTCCTTTTCGACCTACAATTGCTGGGTAGCCAAGATAGGTTCCATATTCTGGACGATAGTTAGACACTGGCATTTCCTCGTGGCTATCATTGATCACAGCTTCTGCCAGGCGTTGGGCTGCTGCTGCAATCCCAAAATTGGTATAGAATTTGCCAAAGAAAACCGTGTGGCCACCGCGCAAGGACTCGTAGTTGATGGTGTCAAGCTCTTCTTGAGAGAAGAGATCGGTAATAGCATGTCCCTTAACACGGACCTGACTCCAAGCGACAAATTGAGAATTTCCATGCTCACCAAGGTTATAGCCTGATACACTAGCAGGAGAAACCTGCAAACGATCAGCGACCGCACGCTTCATCCGAGCTGTATCCAGTAACGTCCCTGTCCCAATCACCTTCTCTTTTGGAAGGCCGGTATATTGTTGATAGAGTTGAGTGACGGCATCGACCGGATTGGTCACTACCAATAAGACCCCGCTAAAGCCAGAAGCCTTCAAATCACGCGCTACTTGCACTACTTGCTTACTGGTAAAGGGAAGCTCCGCAAAACGGTCATCAGTGTTATTAGCCTGCAACTCGATATTTCCAAGAGTCGACACCACCACATCCGCATCTTTTAAAGCCGCGTAGTCATTAACCGTGATATGAACCGGATACCCCGTATTGGCAACCGTATCACAGAAATCCAAAGCATCCGCCTTGACCTTTTTCTCATTAGTATCAATCAAGACCAAGTGATCACAGGTGTGTTTCAAAATCATGCTGTGGGCCAAGGTCGCACCCACATGCCCCAAACCAATAATACCAATTTTTCTTGTCATCAGAATCCTCTTTTCTAGTATCGATCACACTGTTGGTGAGGATAGCTCTTTGTTGACTCTATTCTACCACAATTCTAGAAAGGCGGATTGAAAAAATGGGAAAATTTTCAAGTTTTTTCAAAAAGAAAAGAGGCAGTGCCTCTTTTAACGACTCAAGAAAGAAGAGTCTCAATCTCTTCAAGCGATAAACCTGTCATCTCTGAGATAAGATCAGGTGTCATTCCTCGTGAGATCATCTCGCATACCAACTGTTTACGACCTTGTTCCAGGCCTTGTTCCAAACCTTGTTCCAAGCCTTTTTCTAAGCCTTGTTCCAGCCCTTGTACTAAACCTTCTTCACGCGCTTCATCAATCGCCGTCTCCAGGGTCATATCATAATTTTCTTGAATACGAATACGCTCGTCTATCATGGTCTTCTCCTCCTTGGTCCAGCTAGATGAATCCAGTAATGAATCTGCGTGGGCTACGGCCTGACTGGGAGCTTTTGTGAAGGGAAGATTCCCAAAAAATTCCAGCCACTGTCTGCCTGCATCTGTCAGGTTCTCATCTTTATTATACTTGTCTAGCTCTAAAAAGGCAACCTGCAGAAGATTTTGGTGCTTGCCATTCTTATAATAAGCCTTAAGTTGCTTGCCGGACCGGCTATTAGTCAGCCAGTATTTATTGATGGCAGCCTCTTCGTCCAGTAAGAGCGACTTCTCCAAAATCGCAATCCCATAGACGGGCTCCATCTGCTCATACATCTTATGTGTCTGGCCTTGCTGGCGCAGTTTTTGCACATTTTCCACTAGCTGATTGGCCAAATAGTAATGGAAGCGATTCAAGAAATACTGCTGCTTGCGAATCTGGATCTCGATGATCACCTCGGTCCCGTCGTGGAGCTTGGCTCTCACATCCACCGCAGTGGAGAACAAGTCATCCTCCTCATAGGCCATGCTGTGGGGCTGGTTTCCTTCCACAATCTGAGCATCCGCTACATCCAGCTCTAAAATATCCCGAATAAATGCTGCCGTCACCTCCGGCAAACTAAAAATCTTCTTGGCCATGATGTCCAAGGTCGGCGATACATGCGCATGTCTTTTCTGCATCCCTGCTCCTTTTCGATAAAAAATAGAGGGAAGGTCCCTCTACTTCTATCATTCGAAAAAAATTTGGGAAATAGGAAGCATCTTATTTTGTCGCATTTTTTAAAGCTTGTTGAAGTTCTTCATCAACCGCATAGACGTATAGCCCGTTAACTCCACGGGTTAACAAAACATTTAACTCATTTCGCAATAATGTTTCTCCATAGTTTATCATTTCACCTGATTCAAGTTTTCTGTTTTGAACAGCACTTTTATTTTTACTTTCAGAAATATCAAATACGATTTTGCCGTTTCTATATTTAACAGATGGACCAATGATGACTCCCACATAATTTAGGTCAAATCCCTGAACGGTAAACGTTGATCCTACTTCATGAATCGTTTGAGGCTGTTCTATCCAGGATAAATGCTTCGAGTCTTTTTCTTTTGCAAGTTGTCTGTTCCATGGACAAGTCCAATCCCCTATACGGACACACCAATACTCAGAATCTGTTGGCTTCGATTTGCTGCTATATTCCCAATCGTAGGTTGCTGTCAAGCGTGAAATTCCTAAGTTCTGATCGCCATTCTTTTTTATGATAGCTTTTTGAAGCTCTTCAGGAGAGTCGAAAACTCTAATATCATAATCATTATCAATTGGAACCTTATTCACAACTCCAACATCAACAAGATTTCTTATCCACTCTACTGTTTCCTTTGTCGCATGGATACGCATTTGATTATGTAGTGTAATGAGATTTCCTTTTAGATTGGCTTCATGTTCTAATTTCAAGAAAGCATCATCTGTCCATATTTGAGATTTGTTCATAATCTGATTCTCATCATAAACAAGTACGACTACTTTTGATTTCGCAAGTAAATCATTTAAATGATTCCCTCCTAAATAAGCTTGATTTTTTGCAGTCAATAACAAGTGACCTTCATCAACCACTACAATTCCAGCATCAGTTTTTTCTTTTTTCAGAGCATTTAAAAATTGAGTTGGTTTCATCACAACATTAATATTTGATCCACTCTTCCATTCCAATTTTTTCTCAATCTCTTGGTAAACACTGAGTTGGTCATCATGATTCACAACTAGATTGATATCATTATTTTCACGAATCATCTGAATATCTTCAGAATTCAATAAATCATCAACGAGAGAACTCATCAAAACTGTTTTTCCTGCACCAGCATCACCCTTTACTAAAATTAAAACTCCTGTTTCATTTCTACTGATAACAGAGGTAATTTTTAGCAAAATTTCATTTTTGGCCTTTACTTGTTCATCCGTTAACTTGTGAAATGGAGAGGATTTAAATATCGCTGAATTTCGAATAAAGCTTTCTGCTGGGAATAAATAGTGGTTTTTCCTATTTAGGCTTCTCCAAATCTTTGAAAAAATCTCGTCCAATTCCTCAGAAGTATAGTATTGATTTTGAGGATTCCCTCTTCTATTTTGAACACGTTCAACCTGTTCAACACTTGAAAGATAGAGCATTAATCTATTCTCAATATCCAATGTCAAAGATTTATTGAAATGGTTATGCCCAATGACAAGCATTTTCGATGTTTTAGATTGTTCAAATTGTCGCCAGTCTTCTCTATCCTTCTTTATATCATCTGACAAATGCTGATTTGTTCTACGAATGATATCTGTTGTTTCTCCGACATAAACACTATACTTGTTTTTATTCTCATCGTTTACGATGTATACAGTTGGATAATCAAAAATAAGCTTAGAATGTTTTGGGGCAATCGTTTCTTTTAATTGGTCAAATGTTCGACTTGAATAGTCGATTTCTATAACTACGGGTGATTGAATGTTGCTCATTTTTTCTCCAAGTCCGTATATTTTTTATTATTTCCTTTGCTTAATTCTACAGGATATTTTTTTGAATTTATGTCCATTTTCTCTTTTATAATTTCTTCTACATCCAGATTCAAATTATCTGCTAACATTAAAGAATACATAAAAACATCCGCAAGTTCTTCTTTGATTTCTTGTAATGACTTTTCAACTACTTCCTCTGATTGTTTCCACTGAAATAGTTCCAACAATTCGCTTGCTTCTAATGAAATTGAAATGGCTAGATCTTTTTCATTATGAAACTTTCTCCAGTCACGTTCATCTCTAAATTGATTAATTAAGTCGATTAATTCCTTCATCCCTCTATCCTTTTCCTGTACATAATCTCCTATTATTATAGCATGTTTGGGAAAGAAATTAACGCTTTCAAAGCATTTTGTTGGTTTTTCGGGCAAAAAAACGAACCAGGTCTGGTTCGTTCTTTCTTAGTCTAGTTGGATCCCTTTTTCTGCTAGGTTATCTAAGCATTCTTTCAGATAACCCGCATGATGCTCGGGATAGATGGGGAGGCTCAAGGCTTCCTCTTCCAGTTCTGGGTAGGCTGGGCAGGTCTTTCCTCTGTAGGTCGACTCCCACCACTCTGGGCTGACCTTATAGCCACGAGCGGTCATCTCCTCCATGATCAGGCGATGATAGGCATAGAGGCGATAGGGCGAGTAGTCAAAGACATAGTTGACCGTCGCGTGCTTCTTGCCCCAGCCATTGCCTCGAAGGGCGCAGCATTCCCGGTGTTGGCCCAGGAGCTGGGGACGAGGGAGTTTGGGAATCAA
>JAPJPE010000109.1 GCA_030825825.1 Streptococcus sp.
TTAAGTATAGCAGAAAATAGGACAGAAACATAGAGGGAGAGGGGAAAATGCTTGTTTGAAAATCTTGAAAGAGCTGGAAAAATTGACCATTTTTGATATACTAGGATAGAAATGAGGAGGTTTTTATGAAAAAGGTTATGATTTCACTACTGGCGGGTGCGTCCGTTCTAGCTCTGGTGGCTTGTACGCCCAAACGCTATGAACGCCAAAGTAAACCAAAGACAGCAACGTCATCATCGGTTAAAAAAGAAAAGAAGGATACGGGTCAAAAGTATTATCAAGAGGTTTTGGAGCGGTATGCTAAGTATGATACAGCTCTTAAAAATGGCGATAAGTCAGGCCTGTTTGCGGAATTAGGTAAGATAAAATCTGGCTCAGAAGAAAGCATCTATCTAGATGCTTTGGAGCGCTTAGGAACTCCGGTAACCTTCCAATACGCTTTTACAGACTTGAACAAAGATGGTGTGGATGAGCTCTTGGTGTCCAATCAATACACGGGAAACAAACAATATGTTTCTGCCATCTATTACCTCAAGGGTCAAGAAGCCGAATTGCTCCATACAGCTTATACAGCTGCGGTTGGTGGCTATCGCTCCAGCCTAGACCTTTTTGATAATGGGCAAATTGTCTACGCCACTTGGCAATCTGTGAACCCAGACCGGGAATTGACCCTTTATTCGCTAGGAAAAGGGGAAGCCAAGGAAGAAAAGAAAGCAACCATTCAAATTGGTGGTGACCAAACAGCAGAGCAAGCTCTTGGGATTTCAGCCAAGCAGTTGGACCTCAGTAAGCTGGACTGGAAAACTTTTGACGGTTCAGGGGATTCCAAATCAACAGCGAAAGCAGAAGAGAAAAAATCAGAAAGCTTCCAAGTGCAAGTCAGTGTGTCGGATCTCCGTATTCGAAAAAAGCCCTCAACCTCAGCTCCCTCTGCAGGGATGATCGCAAAAGGAACTCACACCATTACGGAAACAGTGGATGCGGATGGTCATACGTGGGGCAAATTGGAATCTGGACAAGGCTGGATCGCCCTTGAATTCACAACGCGAGTGGATGGTTCTAAATCAGCCAGTTCAAGTAAGAAAAGCAGCGGAATGAACATTCAAGAAATTCAGAACGGTGATTTTTCAAGTATTGCAGGAACCTGGAGAAATGGTCTAGGTTGGGTTCTGGAATTTGATAAAGATGGTTTGACAGGAAAAGGATTTGTGACAGATGGTAGTGGAGTTGTTGATAGAATTAATCCTGATCACGGCTATATTAGTGGGGGGATCCATAGTTCAAAACCAAATACAGCTGGTGGAGCTGCGATCTCATTCTTGCCAGCTGGAACGCCTATGAAGCCAGATAGTAATCAGAATAGTGACCCATCAGATACTTCAAAAGATCGTATATGGGTTGGGCAACAATATATTTGGGATACTGACTCGTTCTTCTACCGTGTGGACTAAAAAAAGGAGACAAGCATGAAAAAAATAGGAACATATTTACTAGCTGCAGCCCTCTTGCTTTCTCTGGCAGCTTGCACCCCAAAACGCTATGAGCGTAAGCACAGTCCGGTAGGAGCTTCATCGGTCAAAAAATCATCTGACAAAGCCCAAGAAAAAGAACAGACAGAAGAAGATAAGTCAGATGAACATGATAAAGAAGCCATTGGGACCTTGTCAAAAGCAGACCAAGCGGATATCTATTCGATTATTGAAAACAGTGCGTCTTTGACCTATTCACTTCAGGTGCAACCGACTCGCTTGCTAGAGTTGAACAATGATCACGGTGCGGTTGATGGTTACCCACAAGACATGTTCATTGATTACTACAATACCTACACGCCGGGAACCTATAATCTGCAAGATGTCATTGATAAATTGAATGCAGAAGAGACATCGGACTCTATCCGCAGTCTGTCACAAGACAAGCTGATCCAACTGACAAACGAAAAGAAGGACGGCTGGCTCTATTCGACAAAAGACAAGGCCTTCTACGAAATTGTACCTGGTGGTCGTGGAGGAGCGATGCCACCGATGGAAATCCCTTCGCCTGATGAATGGGTGGTCAATGAAGATTCAGTTGAAGTGACAACGACTATCCAAGGTACTTCCGATCCATACAGACGTTTTGTCTTGAAACGTAACAATAAGAACTACAAGGGTGGAAGCCATAAAACACGCTTTTATGTCGACAGTACAGAATTCGCGAAATCTTAAAAATAAATAGAAGCTATACCTGGATCTAAAATTTTTATATAGGTCTCTTAGAAGATTCGCAGAAAAAGGCCCTTAAAGCCTTTTTCTTTTGGGCTTGAATATGTTAAAATAAAAGGTATACGTGCTTGGATACAAAGATGAGGATATAACATACAGATGGGCTGCGTCAATAGAATGCTATCATGCGTAATTGAACCCGCCTACAACTCTGTGGAAAAAGATAAATCTACCTAGGAGCGTTCGCTCCGTCGTTTGATTTCCTATTTTCCTTTGAGTTGCTTAACGGCTTAGTATCTTGAGTAATTGAACCCGGCCGAAAAGCTGTGTAAAAAAGATAAACTGTCTTGTCTTCATCGAAGACTTCGCCAGTTTCCTATTTTTACTTTGCTTTTTGCGGCCTTAGTATCTTGATAGTTGAACACGGGCTAAATCCCTAGTGAAAAAGATAGATTTCCTGGTGTGCGTGGCACACTGCGTCAATCTCCTATTTTCATACGGGATTCTTCACGCCCTTTGTATCCTGATTTTTGTAGGCAAGTCGTATAATTTTATCAATCCAAAGGGGATTACAATGACAAAACAAGTGTTTCAAACGACTTTTGCGGGTCGTGAGTTGATCGTAGAGACTGGTCAGGTTGCTAAGCAAGCAAATGGCTCTGTTGTCGTGCGTTACGGTGAGTCAACTGTCTTGACGGCTGCCGTTATGTCTAAGAAAATGGCAACTGGGGATTTCTTCCCACTTCAAGTCAACTACGAAGAAAAAATGTATGCGGCTGGGAAATTTCCTGGTGGCTTTATGAAACGGGAAGGTCGTCCTTCTACTGATGCGACCTTGACAGCGCGTTTGATTGACCGTCCAATCCGTCCTATGTTTGCGGAAGGTTTCCGTAACGAAGTGCAAGTCATCAACACAGTCCTTTCTTACGATGAAAATGCATCTGCACCAATGGCAGCGATGTTTGGTTCATCATTGGCACTTTCTATCTCAGATATTCCGTTTGACGGACCAATTGCTGGGGTACAAGTAGGCTATGTGGACGGGGAAATCATCATCAACCCAACGCAAGAACAAGCAGAGCGCTCACTTCTTGAATTGACAGTAGCTGGTACCAAGCATGCTATCAACATGGTAGAGTCTGGTGCCAAAGAATTGTCAGAAGAAATCATGTTGGAAGCTCTTCTTAAAGGACATGAAGCCGTTAAAGAATTGATTGCCTTCCAAGAAGAAATCGTTGCGGCAGTTGGGAAAGAAAAAGCAGAAGTAGAATTGCTTCATGTAGATGCTGACTTGCAGGCTGAAATCATCGCAGCCTACAACAGCGACCTTCAAAAAGCTGTTCAAGTTGAAGAAAAATTGGCGCGTGAAGCTGCAACTCAAGCAGTGAAAGATCAAGTCACAGCAGTTTACGAAGAAAAATATGCAGACCATGAAGAATTTGACCGCATTATGCGGGATGTGGCTGAAATCTTGGAACAAATGGAACACGCAGAAGTGCGCCGTTTGATCACAGAAGACAAGGTACGTCCTGATGGTCGTAAGGTCGATGAAATCCGTCCTTTGGATGCACAAGTCGACTACCTTCCTCGTGTGCACGGTTCAGGACTCTTTACGCGTGGACAAACGCAAGCCCTTTCTGTCTTGACATTGGCACCAATGGGTGAAACGCAAATCATCGATGGTTTGGATCCTGAGTACAAGAAACGCTTTATGCACCACTATAACTTCCCACAATACTCTGTAGGGGAAACAGGGCGTTACGGTGCACCTGGTCGTCGTGAAATTGGTCACGGTGCTCTCGGTGAACGTGCCCTTGCCCAAGTATTGCCAAGCTTGGAAGAATTCCCATACGCCATCCGTTTGGTAGCAGAAGTATTGGAATCAAATGGTTCTTCATCTCAAGCATCTATCTGTGCGGGAACACTTGCCCTTATGGCTGGTGGTGTGCCAATCAAGGCGCCAGTAGCAGGTATTGCCATGGGTCTGATCTCAGATGGAAACAACTATACCGTATTGACAGATATCCAAGGTTTGGAAGACCACTTTGGAGATATGGACTTCAAGGTTGCTGGAACTCGTGACGGGATCACAGCCCTTCAAATGGATATCAAGATCCAAGGGATCACTGCAGAAATCTTGACAGAAGCGCTTGCCCAAGCCAAGAAAGCTCGTTTTGAAATCCTTGATGTCATCGAAGCAACCATTCCAGAAGTGCGTCCAGAATTGGCGCCAACTGCTCCGAAAATTGATACCATCAAGATTGATGTGGACAAGATCAAGATTGTCATCGGTAAGGGTGGAGAAACCATCGATAAGATCATCGCTGAAACAGGCGTTAAGATTGATATCGACGAAGAAGGAAACGTATCGATCTACTCGAGCGACCAAGATGCGATTAACCGTGCCAAGGAAATCATTGCTGGTTTGGTGCGTGAAGCCAAAGTGGATGAAGTCTACCATGCCAAAGT
>JAPJPE010000110.1 GCA_030825825.1 Streptococcus sp.
ATATCATAGAGAGAAAAGTTTGAAAAGGTTTTCAGGAAGAATTCTTAACTTTTCACTATATACGTTTTATATCGAATAATACTATGTACTAAAAAACAAAAAGAAAAAACAGGCGAATGCCTGTTTTAGTTTTAATAATTCAAACGGTTCGCCCAAGCGATATCCAAATTCAAGATTTCTTGTGAAGTGAACTGTTGGCGATATGGATTGTATACCGAACCTGTGATACCACCTTGAACATTTGGTGAATCGTATTGAGTCAAATTATAGGTTTCAATGATATTATTAAGTTTTGCATAGTAGCTTGTGTCTGTCGCATAAACACCTGTCAACGCTGCTGTTGCGTCTTGATAACTTGATGTGTTACTCTTCCAAGCACCTGCAAAATGTCCTTGTTTCAAAACTGCTACATAGTCTTGCAATGATTCATAGTAAGATGGGTAGGAGCGAAAAGCATCATTAATCGTATACGCATTTCCAGCACCATCATCTTCCCAAGTTTGCATCACTGCAGATTGCCCAGCATAACTTCCTTTAATCCCAAAAAGATTGTAATGTGGATAAGAAGCCAAACCAGACTGTCCTGATCCACTTTCCAAGATCGCTTGTGCAATCATAACAGAAGCATAAAGATCATTCTCTTGACCAAGCTGACGAGCTGACTCACCAATTTGTGAGATGAAAGCTTCAGTTGGGTCTGAGTATGCTTGGTAAGTTCCATCATTAGCACCAACTGATGTTACGTGCTCGCTCATAGCAGCAGCAAATGTCCCCACTGCTAATACAGAAACGAACAAACCAAACAATTTCGTTTTATTCCGTATTTTCTTCTTCATAATACAATTTATCTCCAATTGTTTTTTTATCATCTTTTATCTTTATAGAGATTATACCATATAAATAGAAGAAAACAAAGCCACTTATATTACACTTGTATTACAATTGCGAGATAAATCCAAAACAAAAATGACATTTTCATGTCATTTCAATTTATTTCGTAAAACGCATTTTCCAAAATAGCATCCCATGACTTCTCTAGTCCTTCCTTGGTTACCGAAGAAAAGACAATAAAAGTATCTGCTGGATCAAAATCCAGTTTTTTCTTAATAATAGATTCATGTTTGTTCCATTTTCCACGTGGAATCTTATCTGCCTTGGTCGCTACTAAGATCACAGGGATCTCATAATATTTTAAGAATTCATACATCTGAACATCATCTGCAGAAGGTTCATGACGAAAATCGACTAGACTAACGACTGCTTTTAAGTTCTCACGACTGGTGAGGTATTCTTCAATCATCCGTCCCCACTTCTCGCGCTCTTTTTTAGAGACACGTGCATAGCCATAACCAGGTACGTCTACCAAACGGAGTTTATCATCTATATTGAAGAAATTTAGCAATTGGGTTTTTCCTGGTTTACCAGATGTTCTGGCTAGGTTCTTTCGATTTAAGAGAGTATTAATAAAAGAAGACTTGCCGACATTTGATCGACCGGCAAGTGCAACTTCTGGAATCTCATCTTGAGGATAATGACTCTTATTTGCAGCGCTTAAGAGGATATCCGCATTATGTGTGTTAATTTCCATATTTTATCTTTCTAGGCTGTTTCAAGAATTGGTTTTTCAGTTCCATCTACAGCTTCTTTTGTGATTCGAATAAGTTTGACATCTTCTTTACTTGGAATTTCAAACATGACATCCATCATGGTTTCTTCGATAATCGAGCGAAGTCCACGAGCTCCAGTTTTTCTTTCGATAGCTTTATTCGCAATCTCTTGAAGGGCTTCATCGTCAAATTCCAATTCAACATTGTCATAAGAGAGCAAGGTTTGGTATTGTTTTACCAAGGCATTGCGTGGCTCTTTTAGAATACGGACAAGGTCGTCAACTGTCAATTGCTCAAGAGCCGCAAAGACTGGAAGACGTCCAATCAATTCTGGGATAATTCCAAATTTTTGAATATCTTCTGCAATGATTTCTTGCATGTAAGAGCTGGATTCATCGATGGCTTTATTGTTCTTACCGAAACCGATGACTTTTTCACCGAGACGTTGCTTAACAATTTCTTCGATTCCATCAAAGGCTCCTCCTACGATGAAGAGAATATTCTTGGTATCTACTTGGATCATCTCTTGTTGAGGGTGTTTGCGTCCCCCTTGTGGTGGTACACTAGCGACAGTTCCTTCGATAATCTTCAAGAGGGCTTGTTGCACCCCTTCACCAGAAACGTCACGCGTGATAGAGACATTTTCACTCTTCTTAGCGATCTTATCGATTTCATCGACGTAGATGATGCCTCGTTCTGCACGCTCGATGTTGAAATCAGCTGCTTGAAGAAGTTTCAAGAGAATATTTTCAACGTCTTCTCCCACATAACCGGCTTCTGTCAAGGCTGTTGCATCTGCAATGGCAAATGGGACATTCAGACTACGTGCTAAGGTTTGGGCCAAGAAAGTCTTACCTGAACCAGTAGGGCCAATCATGAGGATGTTTGATTTTTGCAATTCAACATCTGTCTCGTCTTCGCGCGTATCGTGGAAGTTGATGCGTTTGTAGTGGTTATATACCGCTACAGCAAGGGCACGTTTGGCACGATCTTGACCAATCACATAGTGGTTCAAGATATTGAGCAATTCGATTGGTTTTGGAACTTCGCTAAGGTCTGCAAGGACTTCTTCTGCTAGCTCCTCACGGATAATTTCTTGTGCTAACTCTACACATTCATTACAGATAAACGCATTGTTCCCTGCAATGATTTTTTGGACTTCATCTTGACTCTTTCCGCAAAATGAACAATAAACCATCATATCATTATTTTGATTCGTTGGCATGTATTTCCTCTTTCTGTCATTTTCTGTTTCTGTTTAGTTTAAAATAAGGTCATGTAAAAGGCGTGAATGGAATTCACAAGATTGGTAAAAGCATTTAGTAAGAATAAAATAGCGAGGCCAAACCGTTTTTTACGAAAGGTTTGTAAGGCGCAAATCAAACAGATGACACATAGGACAGCTGTAAAAAAACCAAAAACACTTCGCTCCATTAGTCTAAATCCTTTCTCTTATAATAGTTAACCGTAAAATCATATGGGTTCTTCTCATCTTTTGGATGATGGACTTGATGGACTCTTTCATAGTGGCTCTCTTCAAATTTTGGTGCCAATGTATCTCCATCAATCGTTGCATGAATCATGGTCTGGATTAACTCTTCCAACTGGTCAGCGAAGAGCCTTAAAATCTTACTGCCTCCAATAATGTAAAGATTCTTCTCTTGGTTCTGATACCACTCTAAGACTTCTTCTTTGCTGTGCATGACGAGTACAGCATCATTTTCAGGATCGTAGGCTTGATCTTGCGTTAAGATAATGCTAGTCCGACCTGGTAGAACCCGTTTTTTCATACCATCAAAGGTCACTCTTCCCATGAGAATCGCTTGTCCCATGGTTGTTTCTTTGAAATGCTGAAGCTCAGCTGGCAGATGCCAAGGCATGACTTGGTCCTTTCCAATAATGCCATTTTCAGTTTGAGCCCAGATACCAATTATCTTTTTCATTCTCTCATCCTTTACACTGATACTTCTATTTTATCAAATTTTCTTATAAAAGACTGATTTCAACTATCTAGTTTAGAGGATATTTTTTCAAATACAAACAGAAAAAACCGCGAGATTTTCGCGGTTTTTCTTAGCCACAAGTTAGCTTAGTCTTCTTTTTTGCGTTTTGCAAATCCGAATAATGACAGACCTGCTAAAGCGCTAAAGATTGCAAGACCAGCAGTAGAAGATTCTTTTGTTCCTGTGTTTGGAAGTTGTGCAGTAGGATTTTGTGGATCGATATACTTCACTTCTTCTTTCGTTTCTGGAACGACAGGAATCGTTGGTTCTTCTGGTTTTGGTTGTGGAGTAGGCTGTGGCTGTGGCTCTGGTGTCGGAGTTGGATCCGGCATTGGAGTTGGTGTCACAGTCTTCTTGTAGATATGTTGAGTGTTTCCATCTTTATCTACAACAGTCTTCACGAAGTCATAACCTGGGATATCCTTCTTCGGTTGTTCCCCATCTTCTGTTGGGTTACCTGGGATTGGGTCCCCATTTTCGTCTACATATGAAGTCGTAACTTTTTCATAGACGTGTTCTGTATCACCATTAGGCAATTTCTTCGTTTCAACAAAGCGGTAACCTGGAATTTCAACTTTTGGTTCTTCTCCATCAACTGTAGGGTATCCTGGGATTTCCTTACCTTCTTTATCAACAAATTTAGTGATTGGAAGGACAGTCGGTGTGTAAGTTGCAGAAGCTTTTGTTCCATTCACATCTTCACGAACCACTGTCACTGCTGGTGCAGTTCCTGTAAATTCAGGTTCTGGTTTGAAGGTTACTGTTCCGTCTGGTGCTACTGTGTAAGTACCAACTCCTGGAATAGTCTTAGTTGTTGAACCATCGTCAAATGTAGCTGGAACATCATCATTCATTGGAACACGGCTATCGCCTTCCTTGAATGTTGGTTTACCAGATTGTTCTTTACCTTTTGGTCCAATAGTTGTAGCTGGTTCTGCTGTTGGTGTTACCGGAGTTACAGTTGGTGTGTACTTAGCTGTAACTGGTGTACCGTTCTTGTCAACACGTTTAACAGTCACGCCTGTTCCTGTTCCTGTGAATGATTTTTCTGGTACGA
>JAPJPE010000111.1 GCA_030825825.1 Streptococcus sp.
GTGGTTTCAGCAGCACCTTTTGGAGCCATCTCTCCATTGATCTTGTACATCCAGTAAAGCCCTTTGGCTTCGTCTTGGCTGTGGCCATCAATCGAGGTGATCATGCCATTTTTTTCTTCAATCTTGTAGTTGGCTTTGAGCACTTTCATAAGATTGCTATCTTCTGCTACTTTCAAGGTTTTCGATTGCGCTTCTTGACCTTCTGGCGTCACACTTACTGTAATCGAAATTTCGTTTTTCTTGGCAACTTCTGTGCTAGAAGCTGTTGGTTGATTGTTTATGCTATGAGACGGAGCGCAACTCACTAATAGAAGAGCTGCAAGCAAGGTCATCAAGCTAGAAATGATTTTTTTCAACATAAAATCTCCTAAAGATATGATAGATAATGGGATAAAAAGCGATCGTTGATAAAGCATGGGCCAGGTTAAAACTAAAACCATTGACCAAAGCATAGGTCCACCAGGGAATATGGTAAATCAAGGCATAAACACTATCGATCAAGACCCCATAAGTAAAGGACAGTAGCCCCACAAAAAGGATCTGAAGGACAAAGGGCAACCACTTGTAACTGATATACCAAAGGAGCATCAAGCAGCCGAAGGCGACAATCTGAAAGAACACAATCAGGCTCATCCCCAGGAAAAAGGCGGAGATAAACATGGTGATCATCATAACAAGAAAGGCAAAGCTATACCCTTCAAATATCACCAAGAGAAAAAAGATGGCAGAAATAGGTTGAACATTTGGAAAAGGGGCAAAAGCCTGACGTAGGGCGACACAAAGGGCCGCCAAAAGCGAAATACGGGTTAATCGCTGAAGCGTCATGACGTCCTCCTAGACAATCTCGAACTTGATCGTTCCGGCTGTCGTTCCAACCTTGATGGTTTGCCCTTCTTGGACTTGGCCTTTCAGCAATAGCTCTGCTAGTTGATCTTCCACTTCGGTCTGCAAAACGCGACGGAGTGGCCGAGCTCCCATTTCTGGATCGTAGCCTTTGGTTGCTAGGAACTTGAGCGCTGAAGGCTGGAATTTGAGGGTCATGCCTTGTTCTGCCAAGGTCTCAATGAGCGGTTTGACCATGACTTTCACCACCTGCTGCATGTCCTCGCTTGAGAGACTATGGAAGACCACCTTTTCATCAATCCGGTTGATAAACTCTGGACGATAGGTCTTCTTCAACTCTTCAAACATGCGTTTTTCCATATTGGCCTGGTCAAAGCGGATATCTTTGGCACCAAAACCAACTGTCTTATCATCCCGAAGGGCTGTTGCTCCCAGGTTTGAGGTCATGATGATAATGGTATTAGAGAAGTCGATCTTCCGGCCTTTGCTATCGGTTAAGACTCCGTCATCTAAGACTTGCAAAAGGACATTGAAAATGTCTGGGTGGGCTTTTTCCACCTCATCAAATAAGAGGACAGAATACGGTTTGTTGCGGACTTTCTCGGTCAACTCGCCCCCTTCTTCGTAGCCCACATAGCCTGGAGGGGCACCGTTGAGGCGGCTAGCGGCGAATTTTTCCATGTACTCACTCATGTCAAACCGAATCAGAGCTGATTCATCATCAAATAAAACTTCCGCCAAGGCTTTGGCTAGCTCTGTTTTTCCGACACCGGTAGGTCCTAGGAACATGAAAGAACCGATCGGACGTTTATTGCTACGGATACCCGATTGATTGCGACGAATAGCCCGACTGATACTAGAAACAGCTTGATCTTGACCAATCACGCGCTTGTGCAATTCTGTTTCTAAGTTTAGGTACTTCTTGGCATCGGTTTGGGTCAGTTTTTGAGTTGGAATACCCGATAATTGGCTCAAGGTCACCAAGACATCTTGGTCAGTGACCTCTTTTTTGTAGACAATGGGAGCAGCCTCTACTTGTAAGAGCTGGGCTGCTTTCTTCCACTTGCCATCCATCAAAGCCCGGTCCAAGGCGGTCAACTCTTCTTTTACGTGACCGTTGGAATCGCGGTTTTGTACGGTAGCTGCCGCTTCATCCAAGAGATCAATGGCTGAATCTGGCAATTGACGGCTGGTCAAATAGCGGTGGGCATATTTGACAGCTGTTTCGATCGCTTCATCGGTAATGACCACATGATGGTGGTCCTGGTAGGTCTCTTTCAAGCCTTGGAGAATTTGGATGCTATCTGCAACACTTGGCTCTTCAATGGTGACTTTCGCAAAACGACGAGAGAGAGCCGCGTCTTTTTCGATATGCTTTTGGTACTCATCTTGAGTCGTAGCCCCAACTGTGCGCAAGGTTCCTCGTGCCAGGGCTGGTTTTAGAATATTGGCTGCGTCTAAGGTCGAATCAATGCCCGATCCTGACCCCATAATGGTATGCAGTTCATCGATAAAGAGAATCACGTGACCGTCTTCTTCGATGTCCTGGATGATATTGTTCATCCGCTCTTCGAAGTCCCCACGGAAGCGCGTCCCTGCAACGACATTCATGAGATCCAATTCAAGGACACGCATTTGCGCGATTTCAGCTGGAACATTGCCACTAGCAACCCGCTGGGCCAGACCTAATGCAAGGGCGGTTTTCCCGACGCCTGCTTCTCCCACCAATACAGGATTGTTCTTGGTCTTGCGGCTGAGGATTTGGATCATGCGTGAAATCTCTGCATCCCGACCAATCACAGGCTCAAGCTGGCCTGCACGCGCCATTTCTGTCAAATCACGGGTATAATCTTCAAGACCTCCACTGGTGCTTGGTGGCATGCCCATCATATTTCCCATGGTTTGGCGGTTAGGGTTTTGAGCCCGATAAAGACTCCGAATGGCTTTGATATCATTCTTGTCCCAGCCTGCCTTGTCTTCTAAATTCTTGCGAAGGGAGGCAATAGGAACTCCCTTGTCTTGTTCTGTAAAGGCAAAGCCGGCAAACTCCATGACTTGGCTCGCCAAGGTCCCACGGTCTGCTAGAAGAGAGAGGAGCACATGCTCTGTTCCCAAGGTCTTGGCATGAAGGACCTGGGCAATCTCTCTTGCGTGTTTCATAATGGCTTCCATCCGATAAGAAAATGGGAAGATTTCATACCGATTGTCGCTTTGAAAAGCTTGACCTGTAATATGCTCCGCTGCATCCTGAAACTCATCGATCTGCATAGGATAATCGTTCAGTACAGAACCTGCCACGCTATAGGGATTATTGGCCATAGCCGTCAGGAGATGCCAAGTATCTAAGGTATGCCCCTGATAGTGGCCTGCTAATATTTGGGCCGCTTCTATACTTTCTAACAGTGCTGTTGAATAGTTCATCTAGTCGGTATTTCCTTTTCTATCTACTTGTTGAATGATTTTTTTCAGCATACTTGCTCGTAGGATGAGAGCATCTCGACCTAGGACCTCATCGGAGGTCGTCGCAAGCAAGAGCTGAGTCTCACGTTGTGTCAATAATTTTTCTTCATAGAGCATCTGGAGGATATCATTGAAGACCTGCTGGCTGATGGTCTCTCCAATATTGGCTGCCAAGTCTTGGAGCATCTGATGGTGATCTGAAAACTGGACCTTGCCAATGCGGATATAGCCCCCACCACCGCGCTTGCTCTCTACAATATAGCCTCGGCTCTCGGTAAAGCGAGTCTTGATAACATAGTTAATCTGACTGGGTACGACCTGAAAGACATCGGCTAACTCACTTCTTTTGAGCTCTGCCATGCCAGCTTGAGCCAGCAAGGCCTTGATATAAGCTTCAATGCTATCAGATGTGTTCTTATTTGCCATGATGCTCCTTTCTGACTTGTTTTTTTCTAGATGGATGCTCTGCTCTTTGGCCCATAAAAAATGGCCTTCGAGTGTTCCTTCTCATCATTGACCTTATTTGACTATTATACAATTTTTACGGCTGTAAATAAAGCAAAGACTCTATGGAAATAGGAATCTCTTAAGAATACAAAGCAAAAGAGGCTAGCGAGAACTAACCTCTTATGCGAAGAATGAACTACTCTTTGCGACGAGCGAATTTGGCGCCTCCGCCCAAGAATCCTAGACCAAGAAGACCTAACCAAGCAAACAATCCACTTTGTTTTGTACCGGTTTGAGGAAGTTTTCCTTCCGATTGTAGAGAAGGACTTTTAACCACTTCTTTTTCCGGATGGTCTGAAGTCGAAACAGAAACTGCTTCTGGGGTTTTCGGTTGCAAGAGAACAGGTCTTCCTTTTTCTTTTTTGTCTTCAGCTTGAGAAAGAGTCATAACTTCTGGTTGCACCTTACTTGGGGTGACAGGAGTGGTTGGAGTCGGCATATCAGCTATCAACGGACTTTTTTCCGCTTCCTTCGTTCCGACTTCTGTGATCTGGTCCTGGGCCTCCACTTCGACAAAGGCTTCGACTTCTGTCCGAATTTCTTTGCCTTCTTCTTGTCGAACCTCGATCAATTTCAACCGGCGTCCGACCTTTCCTGCTTGAAGGATCCGGCTTTCGCCCTTGGCCAAGTCCTTGTTCTCACGTGTTTGACTCTCAAATGGAATCTCCTCCGCTTCGATGAGAAGTTCTGGCTTTTCAAGAATCAAATCCCGAATACCTTCTTCTGGCCGTGTCTGCGTCAGGGGTTCATAATTGTGAGCATCTTCTAAGATGGTTTCAAGGGCTTCGACTTGATTAGCTGCAGCAACCAAATCTGGTTGCTCTTGATCCAACAACTGAGTCAAGTCCGTCAATT
>JAPJPE010000112.1:0-3469 GCA_030825825.1 Streptococcus sp.
GACGCAGTGGTTGAGTGGGCTCTACTACGCTGATTTCATCAGCTTTTACAGCCCCTACTCAACTTTGCGGAGGTGGGACGACGAAATCGATTTCTAACGAATGACCGATTTCTGTCCCACTCTCTTTATTTCAAATAAATCATCCCCGTACAGGCTTGCTCTGACAATTCAACAAAGCCTAGTGACTGATAAAAGTCTAAATTTTTCTCGCTACGTTCTGTGACGAGGAGCCGTTGATAGACATTGGGGAAGGTCGCTAAAGCCTCTTCTAAGAGTTTCCTTCCGATGCCTTGGCGCTGGTGATCTGGTCGCACCAGGAGGTCCTGCACCAACAGGACAGAGTAGCCATCTCCTATTAAGCGAATGTAGGCTACGAGCTCTTTCTCATCATAGACTGCTAACTGCCAGAGACTGGCTTTGACAGCTTCTTCTAGCATAGCTGGCTTGTTGGTATAATTGGTCCAGCCGACTGAGCTGTAGAGTGCGACTAGGTCTGGCATCGCTGGAATTTCTTTTTTATAATGGAACATCTTAACTCCTTTTTAAGCTATAGTGCTGGAAGAAGGCGATATCCCGGTAAGGGGACTCTTGGCAAACGGCCAGCTCCATCTTGAGCATAGACTCTCGCCAGCCTTCTTGGTCCTTGAAACGATTGTCCTGCAAGGCATAAAAGACACGGATCCCTTGGTAGTCCTGAACTTCGAGGGCTAGATCGTCTACTGCTCTATCTAGATCATAGGCCTGTGCCAAGCCCATGGAGTGGGTTTCCAGGTCTTGACCGGCTAAGAGATCAAGGGCCTTTTGAGTATCATTTTCAAAGACGACTGTCTGCAGAACGCGGCCAACCTCATTGGGCTTGACGATAGAGACCAGGCCTCCTGGTTTCAAGAGACGAGTGAATTCCTTGAGAACTACCTTGCGATCTTCTACATACTCCAAGACATTGTGGCAGAGGATGACATCAAAGCTGGCTTCTTCAAGGTTTGCTAATTGGTCCAGACTCCCGACTAATTGCTGGTAGGGATGGTCCTGGGCCCGCAGGGCCACCATTTCCTCATTGGGCTCCACAGCAAGGACTTGATTATCTTTCGCTAGGTGGTTGGCTACAAGGCCAAAACCACTGCCAAAATCAAGCACCCTCTTTTCCTTGATGTCCTGTAATTGCTCAAAAAGGATATCATAATAGATCTGTCCCCAGGGTTGCTGGAGGGTTTCTAAATAGGCTTGGATATTGGCTGCCATCTGGTTCCTCCTATTTGTAATTAAACATCTTGCTAGCTAGCTTGTCCGAGATGCGAGGGAAAAGAGTATAGAGCTTGTGGGTCAGGTTCAAGAGCCAAGGCAAATTAAGCTCGCGTTTTGGTTTTCCAAAATTCTTCACAATCTTCTCGGCCACAAAGTCCGGTTCCAAAATGTAGCGGTCCACAGCTTTGACATAGCTTCCGTCAGGGTCTGCCTGATCAAAGAAAGTGGTCCTAATGGGGCCTGGATTGACCGTCGTCACATGGACACCAAAGGACATCAGTTCCAAACGCAGGGCATTGGAGAAGCCAATGGCCGCAAACTTGGTCGCCGAATAAAGGCTGGATTTGGCAGTTGCGACGAGACCCGCCATGCTGACGATGTTGACAATGTGCCCCTTGCCTGCTGCCTTCATGTGCGCACCCATCAAGCGTGAAAGCTGCATGAGGGCAAAGGTATTGACTTCAAACATTTCCCGCACCTGCTGGTCAGAAATGCGATCAAAGTCCTCAAAAATCCCATAGCCTGCATTGTTGACCAAGATATCAATCTGTCCATAGCGCTGAGTCAGCTCTTCGACTAGCTGTTGAACAGCTGATGGATCTGTGATATCGATCTCGATGCACTCGGTTTGAGGATGATTGGCATAGAGGTCTTCCAGTTTTTCTTGATTTCTGCCTAAGAGAATCAGCCGGTCTTCAGGGAGGAGCTTGACCATTTCCTGTGCCAAGCCTCCACTTGCTCCTGTGATGAGAATGGTTCGCATCTTAGATCTCCACTTCTTCCAAATCTTTGACGACATAGACATTTTCAAAAATGCTGGACGCATCCTTGCGCAATTGACTGATGTCTTTTGATAAAAAACGAGCACTGATGTGGTTCAAAAGAAGGCGCTTCGCTCCAGCTTCACGCGCTACTTCTGCCGCCTGCATATTGGTCGAGTGGCCGTGTTTCTTAGCAATCTTCTCATCTCCCTTACCATAGGTGGACTCATGGACCAAGACATCCGTATTGACTCCAAGGCGAACGCTGGCATTTGTCTTTCTGGTATCTCCTAGGATCGTGATAATCTTACCAGGTCGAGGGGCTGAAATATAGTCAGCTGCAATGATCTTAGTGCCATCTTCCAGGGTGACGTCTTGCCCATTTTTGACCTGACCAAAGAGCGGTCCAAAAGGAACTCCTGCCGCCTTCAACTTCTCTGCATCCAGTGTCCCTTCGAGGTCCTTCTGCATAATCCGGTAACCTACACAGAAAATGGTGTGGTCCAAAGCTTCCGCATACACCGTAAATTTATCGGTTTCTAAAATCTTACCTAGAGAATGTTCATCGAATTCATGAAAATGGATGCGGTAAGGCAGGCGAGAGCCTGATACGCGAAGACTAGTCATCACAAAGGATTTGATCCCTACTGGTCCATAGATATCCAGATCCGTCTGCTCTTCATTGGCCTGAAAGGCCCGACTAGATAGGAAACCTGGCAAACCAAAAATATGGTCTCCGTGTAGGTGAGTAATAAAGATTTTGCTAACCTTTCGTGGACGAATGGTCGTTTCTAAAATTTGATTCTGTGTCGCCTCGCCACAATCAAAGAGCCAAACTTCATTGATCTCATCTAGTAATTTGAGCGCTAAGCTCGATACATTCCGGGCTTTTGAGGGTTGCCCAGCTCCCGTTCCTAAAAATTGAATGTCCATTGTCTACTTTCTATCTATATAAATCATGGCCGTCCGGTTCTCTGAACGGAAAGAAAGGTTGCCTGGGTAGGCTTGCGCTAGCTCGAGAAGCTCTTCTTGGTTATATCCTGACAGTTTCAAGCGTCCATCTTCCAAGGTCATCAAGTCAGTCAGGGCTGAGAGGGCTTCTGTTTCAGTGACCACTTCTGGTTCAGCCTCTTGCAAGCAAATCTTGCCATCCTTTTCAAAGACCAAACAATGTGGAAAGATCTCTGCGACTTCAAATAAAATGGCAGGGGTGATATCCTCTGCTGGATCTTCAGCAAAGACACAGGCTAGCTCTTCATTTACGTAGGCCAAGCCATAAGACTTCCCAGATAAGTTGAGGCGAATAAAGGGATTTCGTTCATCAAAGGTTTGCTGAACTGTAAATAAGTCAAATACCCGACTCAAGTCCAAGAAATAATCCATGGCCTCCTTGGGGCTCTTCTTTTGATAGAGCTCTGCGAAATAAGCATTGATCACACTTGGCGGAGGTGTAATCACACGGA
>JAPJPE010000112.1:3569-4661 GCA_030825825.1 Streptococcus sp.
TAGAGCTCTGCGAAATAAGCATTGATCACACTTGGCGGAGGTGTAATCACACGGAGACGCAAGTCCTCAGGGATCGTGCTTAAAAGATTGATCAGATAGACCCGATCGAGGCTAGTATAACCTCCATATTTTATTGCTAAATCAACGTAATCCGTCATAAAATTCTTCCAACTTCCACTTATTTTTCTCTGCGATATAGCCTTGAATGACCTCGACGTCTTCTTCAAATTCGCGCTGGTCAATGATCACAACCGTCTCTAGGTCATGGGTCCGATAGGATTTTGAAAAGGGAACGCGAATGGTAAAGGGAACAAAGAGTTCTCTCAGTTTTTCTAGTAGCAAAGCCTGGAGATCTTCACGGGCTGTCTCAGAGCGCGCTGAAATCAAGCTAAAAGGTGTCTGGGTTGGAGTAAAGTCTGCTACTTTATCTGCTTTGTTGTAAAGAGTCAAACGAGGGATCTCCAACATATCCAGGTCCTTCATGATCGAAAGCACGGTCTTTTCATGTTCTTCATGATTGGGATCAGACGCATCGATGACATGGACCAGAAGGTCTACATTCTTACTTTCTTCCAAGGTCGACTTAAAGCTCGATACCAGCTCTGTTGGTAGATCTTGGATAAAGCCAACCGTATCGGTCAGCGTCACTTGCAGATTGCCTGTTAGGTGGATGCTCTTGGTTGTGGCGTCCAAGGTCGCAAAGAGTTCATCGGCTTCATACTGGCTCTTACTGGTCAGCTGATTCATAATGGTCGACTTTCCTGCATTGGTATAGCCGATCAAACCAATCTTAAAGACAGGTGATTCCAAGCGTTTTTCACGAAGGGTTTCCCGGTTCTTTTCAACTGCCTTGAGCTGGCGCTCGATATCGGTGATTTGATTGCGAACGCTCCGGCGGTTCAACTCCAACTGACTTTCTCCTGGACCACGAGAACCAATTCCCCCAGCCTGACGGCTGAGCATGATTCCTTGACCGACAAGGCGTGGCAAAAGGTATTTGAGCTGGGCCAAGTGCACCTGCAACTTGCCTTCATGACTCCTAGCCCGCATGGCAAAGATATCTAAAATCAGCTGCATCCGGTCAATGACCTT
>JAPJPE010000113.1 GCA_030825825.1 Streptococcus sp.
TCTAAGTTAAAGGGTTTGTTTTCAAGGAGTTGGTTGACCAATCGGGGAACTTCCTCTTCCTTTGCTCCTGCTAGAAGGGCTAGGGAGCGTGCTTGGAGTTTCATATGTCCTGCTTGAATTCCTGTGGTGACTAGGGCTTTGAGGGCCGCGAAATTCTGCGCCAAACCGAGCGAAGCGATGATACCTGCTAATTCAATAGCAGAAGGCTCTCCTAGCAAACGGTGGCTGACTTGAACTGTTGGGTTGAGGCCAATCGAGCCTCCTTTTGTCGCAACCGGCATTGGTAGGGTGATCTCTCCATAGAGTTTTTTCTCTTCCGGATGACTTGTCCAGTGACTCAAACCCTTGTAAGAACCACTTTGTGCAGCATAGGCATGGGCTCCTGCTTCGATGGCCCGCCAGTCATTACCTGTCGCAAGGACCAGGGCATCAATCCCGTTAAAAATTCCCTTGTTATGTGTGGCTGCACGGTAAGGATCCACTTTAGCCAGTTGGCTAGCTAGCTCCATTCGGTGGGCAATCTCAATGGCTTCTTCAGGATTTCGACTCAGTGCTTTAAAATCGATGGCACACCGTGCACTCACCAAAGAGCGCGTGGCTAAGTTGGATAAAATCGCCATTAAGGCCTGTCCACCAGAGAGTTCTTGGATGCGATCGGTCAGCGCTTCCAGCATCGTGTTGAGCATATTGGCCCCCATGGCTTCTTTGGGATCGACAGCCAAGTAGACAATAAGAAAGTCTCCCTTGTTTTCGACCCAAAGATCCCTCGCTCCACCTCCACGCTTAACGATCGAAGGATAGGCTTCATTAGCCAGCTGAAGAAGGGTTTCCTTGTCTTCTAGGATGCGCTTGCTAGCAACTTCTACGTCTTCAACATCCGTCAGAGCAATCTCGCCAATCATTTGGCGCTGGTGCACCTGGGTGGTGAATCCGCCCGAACGTTGAATGAGCTTAGCCGCAAAGCTAGCAGCCGCGACAACGGAAGGCTCTTCTGTGACCATGGGAAGAACATAGTCACGACCGTTGATCAAAAAATAAGGAGCAAGGCTAAAAGGCAAGTCAAAAGTCGACAAGACATTTTCCGTCAATTGATCTGCAATAGAAAGGGGAAGTCCCTTTTGTTCTTTTAAGATCTGTGCTTCATCCCAAGTTAAGAGGCCTTCCTTCAGTAAGGCCTCTATGCGTTCTGTGGGAGAAAGTTTTGCAAAACCTGGTAATCGTGCCATTATTTTTCTACTTTCTGGTAAGTGCGTTGGTGTTCCTTGATCTCTGTCAAAGCAAAAGTTTGATGCGTAGCAGGCTCAAATACTTGATTGCCACTAGGATCTAAATCTACTTCCTCATAAAAGAGTCGTTCGTAGTCAGCAACACTAAGAACCGTCCGTTGGTCCAGTTTTTCCATGCGTTTGTGATCTAAGAGTTGCTCAAAACCAGGAACGAGATTGGCACTAAAGATCTCAGCAACCGCTCCACTTCCATAGCTAAAGAGGGCGATTCGGTCCCCAGCTTTGAGTTGGGGGTCATTTTCCAGTAGTGACAGCAAGCCTAGGAAAAGAGATCCAGTGTAGATATTTCCCACGCGTTGGCTGTATAGAATCGATTGATCAAAGTTGTATTGTAATTGGTCTTTTTTCTCTTCTGATACTGACTTATCCAGGATTTTTTTCAAGCCCTTGAGAGCTAATTTCGGATAAGGCAAGTGGAAGCAGACAGCTGCAAAGTCTGTCAAGGCAAGACCAGTCCGTTTCTGGTATTCCGCCCAGGTTGTTTTCAGAGAATCTAGATATTGTTGCGTTGAATAAATCCCATTCACGAAGGGAGTTGTCGCGTAATTTGGACGCCAAAAATCCATGACATCGCGTGTTTGGGCAACATTATCATCGTTAAAAGATAGAACACGAGGATTTTGGCTGATCAGCATAGCAACCGCTCCGGCACCTTGTGTTGGTTCACCAGGAGTCCCAATTCCGTATTTAGCAATGTCACTGGCAATGACCAAAACCTTACTCTGAGGGAATTTTTCAACATGGAGTTTAGCATAATCCAAGGCAGCAGTCGCAGCATAGCAGGCTTCTTTCATCTCAAAAGAGCGGGCGAAAGGCTGGATATCTAGTAAGCCATGGACAAACACAGCAGCAGCCTTACTCTGGTCAATTCCAGATTCTGTCGCAAGAATCACCATGTCGATCGCTTCTTTATCTTCGTCTGTTAAAATATCCTCTGCTGCAGTAGCAGCCAATGTGACGATGTCTTCTGTGATCGGTGCCACGCTTTGTTCTTTTAAGAGAAGACCCTTGCTCAGTTTTTCGGGATCAGTATCACGAGCAGTAGCCAAATCTTCTAAACGCAAGACATAAGGGCTCGTCGCAAAACCAATCTTATCAATCCCAATTGTCATTCTTAACCTCTTTTTTATTTGATATCTACTAGTATATTTCGTTACTATTTTACCATATTTAAGGGTAAAACTCCCTTGAAAAAGCTAGATCAGCAAGGAAATCATTCTCGGGACCGATTTTGCAATGTTTCAAAGAAAAATAGAGAATCTATAAGAAAAAGCCATCCTCAGATGGCTTTTCAACTCTTATCCTTGCTTATCTTTTTTAGGATTGCTCATGATTCGTATGAAGAGTTCTTTGCATTTGTCTCTTAGAACTTTTTCGTAGAAGACGAGTATAGCGATGTCCGCAATCAGAAAGATCAAGGTCAGATAGAACAAGTCAAATGAATTGCGGGCATAGTAAGTCGCTGATAGATAGGAGGAGAAGGATCCTAGAATCACCCAAGGAAGATACTTGATATACTTGTTTACCATCATACAGCACCTCACATACTTTAAAGGATTTGTTTTTTCACTATCATTGTACTCCTTTTAAACAAAAATACAAGCGATTATATAGATAAGTTTTGAAAAACCAATGCTAGTTGGCATTGGTCATTTTTCTTTTTTGATGGCGTTGGTAAGAATGGTAGAGTTTCAAGACAACGGAGCCGCTAGCCATCCCGATGGAGATGACCAAGGCCAGAATAACCACCAGGGTCACGCTGGTTACTGCTTGGCGATATTGCCCACTGACAAAGAAGGAAGTGGTTCGATAGGAAATATATCCAGGAACCAAGGGTGCGAGAATGGACAACATAAAGACCACGACAGGCGTCTTGAGAATGATACTTAAAATCTGACTGATACAGGAGCCGACAATGGCGGCGATAAAGGTTGCTACGATGACATTGGTAGGGCCTTTTAGAATATAGTATAGTAGCCAGATGCCCATCCCGAGGATTCCTCCAGGAATCAACATGGAGCGCTGCACATTTAGGACGATTAAAAAGGTGATGATGGCAATCAAACTGGCCACCGCTTGGATTAAAAATTCAGTTAGGTTCATGATTTTATTTCATAAGGACGAGGGCGACCGTTGTACCGGCACCAAGTGCAAGAGTAATGAGGAGAGTCTCAAAGAGTTTGCTCATCCCAGAGTTGAGGTGGTAATTCATGAGATCGCGGACAGCATTGGTCATAGCGATTCCAGGAACGAAGGGCATGACACAGCCTGCGATAATGAGATCGGTATTGGATGGAAAACCACTATAGCGCGTCCAGATATGGGCCAAAAAACCAAAGACAAAGGCGGCCGCAAAGGCAGTGACAAAAGGAATGCGAACGTATTTCTCAACGACAAGAGAAAAAGCAAAGGCAAAGACAGTCGCAATACCTGCTCCAATCGCATCATAGAAATTTCCTCCAAACATGATGGAGAAGAAAGGCGCACTGAGGGTTGCCGCAATGGTCAACTGGAGATTAGTATAAGGAACGCGCTTCATTTTCAACTCGCTCAGGGCCTGGTAGGCTTGCTTGAGATCGATCTCTCCAGAGACGAGTTGACGAGAGATCTGATTGACATCACAGACCTTTTCGATATTGTAATTGGTCCGCAAGATCCGTTTCATGCGCGTGACATTGGCATTCTCGATTGAAAAGAAAATAGCGACTGGCATCGCTAAAACATTGCAATCGACGATTCCCTGTGAATGGGCGATCCGGATCATGGTATCTTCGACCCGGTGAATCTCAGAACCACTCTCGATCAGGAGGGTTCCAGCTAACATCAGGACGTCGATCACTTGGTTGATCTGTTTTGACTCTTCCATAATTTCCTTCTTACTAAATAATCTGTTTCTATTATAGCAAAAAAGGACGAGAGACAGAACTAAAATCTGACAATTCTAGTTTGTTTCTTATCCTTTCTGAATTCGTTTAGAATAGCTATTGTTTAGGCTTATCATTCGCTAACTCGGGTGGTGGTGCTGCACGGTGCTGTCCTGGACGAGAAGGGTTGCTAAAAAGATCAGTGCAATCAGGATAAAGAGCCAAATAATAGCGAAAATAAATGTTAAAAACATAGGATCACCCCTTCTATCTTATTCACAGCTCTACTATAACACTTGGAGAAAGCGCTGTCAAACTCTATATAGTAGGCTCTTAAACTCTTTCAAAATTCAGAATACTCTTGCGATGGGGATGAAAAAACCAGCCGTTTCCGACTGGTTTTTAAGACCTATTTGAATCTTAGTTCAAGGCATCATCCATTGAAAGAACTTCGTGGAAGACACGTTGTGTCAATTCAGTTTTTTGTTCTGGAGTGA
>JAPJPE010000114.1 GCA_030825825.1 Streptococcus sp.
TGAGCCAGCATTTCCTGTGCCACTTCTAAACCAGATAAGTTGGAAGGATAATAAGTTGGCCAATTTTCCAACTCATCATAAAGCGCTTCTTGACTCTTTCCTCCATGGAAAATGTGGAAGTGAGCTGCCTTTACCGGAGTGATTTCATGGTCACTAAATTGAACATATTTGAAGTCTCCCGCATCGCTCTCCTTGGCTTCAAAGAGATAACGAACACCACGATTCCCCTTCTTATAAGTCAAAATGTGCTTACCTACGTATTTATAGGTATATTTCTTAGAAGATCCTTTTTGATAAAATTCCATTGAATCCTTATCAATCTTAATCCGATCAATATCTGTTTGGTAACCCTTGGTATAATATTCCTTATACTCAGCAGCAGTCATGGTTGGGTTTAGTTTTGCCTTATAATCAAAGACCTGATCCAAAGTTCCATCTTGCAAGTATGGATAAACCGATTTCCAATCACCCGCGTAATTTGCTAAGCTACGATCCTTGACTTGGTTATCCTCGAAATAGCCCTTTTGAACCGTCTTAGAATCTTCCTCATGTTCCGGTTGAATATCCTTACCAGCTTGGGATGTGGTTTTCTCTAGTGCCTTCAGATTCTCCTTCATGACAGAAACGTAGTCTTCGCCATCTTTCATTTCTTGATCCGTCAAGCTTTCCAAAGGATTTAAGACAGCCAACTCAACACCAGCTTCAGAAGACAAGGTTTTCGCCAAGGACTTAGAAGCATTTTCCTCAAAGTAAATCACCTTGATCTCATTTTTCTTGATATACTCTGTCAATTCACGCAATCGTGCAGCAGAAGGCTCGCTATCAGGTGAAATCCCTGAAATGGCCACTTGGTTTAAGCCATAATCCAAGGCCAAGTAACGGAAAGCCGCGTGTTGGGTCACAAAATTCTTTTGTTTCGCATCTTTCAAGCCATCCTGATAAGCTTGATCCAAAGCCTGTAACTTCTTCAAATAAGCTTGCGCATTTTTCTCAAACGTCTTTTTCTTATCTGGATAAGCTGCGACCAACTGATCGCGAATCGACTCTACCATCTTCATGGCACGATGTGGAGAGAGCCAAAGGTGAGGATCATATTCATGATGGTGTTCTTCGCCCCCTTCGTGTTCATGTTCCTCTTCCAATCCAGGAAGCAAGACCATGCCCTTGGTGGCATCGATCACTTTGGTTTTCTTATCCTTCATTGATTTCAAAAGATTTGGAACCCACGTTTCCATGTTTTCATTCTCATAGACGAAAACATCCGAATCTTGAATCATAGCCCGCCCCTTAGCAGACAATTCATATTCATGAGGCTCTGATCCCGCTCCAATGAGCAGGTCTACCGTTCCTTCATCTCCGACAATATTTTTTGTAAAATCATAAACAGGATAAAAAGTGGTCATCACTTTTAATTTTCCATTTTGACTCTGACTTTTACCACAAGCAGTCAAGATAAGGGCAAAAGCCACCAACAACATTAAACCTATTTTTTTAAATTTCATATTTACTTCCTCAAACGTGATCCAAGATTCACAAACAAGAACAAGGCCACAAATAAAAGCGTGATGCTGGCACTTGCTGGTGTATCTGCAATATAAGACAAAATCAACCCACTAAACATCCCGATAAAGCCAATAATGACCGCAAGCAACATGACCCCACGGAAGTTCTTCCCTAATTTTAGCGCAATACTAGCCGGTAAGACCATGATGGTTGAAACCAATAAAGATCCTGCTGCAGGAATCATCAAGGCGATAGCAACCCCCGTAACCACATTAAATAAGATGGACATGGTCCGCACCGGAAGCCCATCCACAAAGGCCGTATCTTCATCAAAGGTCAAAATATACATAGGCCGCAAGAATAAGGCCGTCAGCACTAATACAACGAAAGCAATCACAAACAAAGCAATCACCTGTTCATCCGTAATGGTTAGGGTAGAACCAAACAAATACTGATCCAAACTCATCGAGCTCTTCCCACCACCACGCATCAGTACCAAAGCTAGGGCAAGACCAGTGGACATTAAAATTGCCGTCCCGATCTCCATAAAGTCCTTAAATAAGGTCCGCAAATACTCAAGAAAAACCGCAGCAATAATGACAATGATCATGGTCGAGAGCGTTGGAGAGATCCCAAGGAAAAGCCCAAAAGCGACACCAGCAAGAGAAACGTGACTTAGTGTATCACTCATCAGACTCTGCCGTCTTAAAATCAAGAAAATCCCTAATACAGGAGAAAAAAGACTCATGGCAACCATAGCCAACAAGGCCCGTTGCATAAAATCATACTGGAATAAATCAAGCATGGTCACCCTCCCCTTCAGTATCATGGACATTAAAACATCTCCAAGGAGAGCTTTGGTCACGAACCAAATGAATATTCCGATCCGCAAATTGGCTAACCTCTTCAGGATCATGCGTAATCATCAAAACAGATTTTTGATGGTGATGCGCACTGTGATGCATCAACTCATAAAAATCACTCTTTGTCGTCGCATCCATCCCTGTCGTAGGTTCATCTAAAACAAAGATATCCGGATCTGAAGCAAACATCCGAGCAATGACAGCCCGCTGTTTCTGACCACCAGACAAAGAACCAATCGCTCGATCCTTGAACTCCAGCATCCCAACAGATTCTAAACTCTTCAGAATATGTTTTTCATCGTGCTCATTCAACTTTCGAAACCATCCTTTACGAGGGTACCGACCTGATTTCACAAATTCATAGACCGTACTTGGAAACCCTGCATTAAAACTAGCAATTTGTTGCGGCAAATAAGCAATCCTTAACTTCTTTCCCTCAAAATTCGTCTTTGAAATCTCAACAGTCCCAACCTTGGGCTGTAAGATGCCAAGGCTAGCCTTAATCAAGGTTGACTTAGCAGCCCCATTCTCACCAGTCAGCGTAACAAACTCTCCACTATCTAAGTAGTAATTGATCCCTTCAAGAACCGGTTCTCGATCATAGTAGAACGATAAATTAGAAACAGTAATATACCTCAAACTATAACTCCTCTTCCAATAAATCTAAAAACCGCGAAATGACTCCTTGCTCATTCTTAGTAAACTTCGACAAAACATCCTCATAAGTGTGAAGAGTATGCTGATGGTGGTGCTGATGCTCTAATGCAATCGGCTTACCGATCTCAGTTAAGCGATAATAGAGAACCCTAGCATCATTCTCATCTCGATAAGTCTCCAGCATCCCCTGACTTAATAAGGGTTTCACAGCCTTCGTGATAGCCGCCTGACTGACATTCAATTTCTTAGCTAAGACAGAATTGGTTAGAGATTCATCAGCAACCAGCATCAAAATATGTTCCTGAGTGTTGGTTAATGAAACACCACTTGTACAAGAACCAACTAAAATCTCATGCTGATTTTCTGATAACAATAAAATAGAATTTAAAAACCGATCGATTTTATTTGCAACTTCAGACAAAATTAACTCCTTCAAATTCACCGGCAGAAACTTTACCGGTTAATTATATCACAAAAAAGAAAAAAAATAAACAAAAAAAGGAGTAAAAACTCCTTTTATAATCTATACCGGCGGCCGGGGTCGAACCGGCACGTCCTTGCGGACACTGGATTTTGAGTTCCATAACTCCATTATTTAAATCTTACAACCCTGATTTAATAGGGTTTTAAGCCTTTTGAATCTTGCAAAATAGACTCATTTTTCAAATTTTAGTAACTTTTTGGTAACACTCCATACCTTATCGTTCTAAGAGCATCATCAGAGAATAGACGATATGTCCCAACAGGTTATATTCATCCAGAGGTATTCAAGACACTTGTACGATTAACAGTTAATGTAATCATTTTATTTTCTCCTTTAATTAGGGTAAGTGTTTTTTATTATTTTAACAAAAATAACTCTTTAGCCCAAGAATTTGATAATTCATTTTCTAACAAAACTTTTTTTTTAAAATTTATCTTATGATATACTAAACTTATCAGCTATTGGTTCTGAAAAAGTGTCTGCCACAGTTTTACTACAAATTCTCATGACTTGTGCCAAGATTTATAAAAAACGGATAGCTATAATAGCTCTTAGAGCAAAAACATGACATATAGGAGGTTAAAGACATGTCATACTTTTATCTTTTTATCGCCATTGTAGGAGAGATATTGGGAACTAACCTTTTGAAATTATCAGACGGTTTTACAAAGCCTATTCCAACCGTTTCTGCCCTACTTAGCTATGGCGTTTGTTTCTATTTCCTCTCACTAGCAATGCAAAAAATTCCTTTAGGAATAGCTTATGCAACATGGTCAGCTGTCGGTTTAGTTTTGACAGCCTCTATCGCAGTAATGATTTTCAAAGAAACACTAAATGTTTATAGCATTATCGGTTTAATTTTGATTATCATTGGTGTTGTCATGGTTAACTTATTAGGAAATGCAGGACATTAATAAAACCGGCTCTATACTATTTGTAGTGGGTAAATCCCCTATGGATATTATGGAGCCTATTTTGTTGTAGAAAAAAAGTTCCATAAGAACTATAATGAAAAGCTAGAATTCTGTCAATATTTTGGACACATTTTGGGAGGGAATTTTGAAGACTAGCGTCCTCCTAATTTTCCCAATAAGTTTTAACTTCTTCAAAAATCTTATTCAAAAGTTCTGCATCTT
>JAPJPE010000115.1 GCA_030825825.1 Streptococcus sp.
CAACTGACTAGGCGGAAATTTACAAGCAAAAAAGGACGGAAAATTTCCATCCTTATAAATAAAAATTAAACGCGTTCAACTTTACCTGATTTAAGGGCACGAGCTGAAGCCCAAACTTTTTTAGGTTTACCGTCAATCAAAACAGTAACTTTTTGAAGATTTGGTTTAACAGCGCGTTTTGTTTGGTTCATCGCGTGAGAGCGGTTGTTTCCTGATACAGTCTTACGACCAGTAAAGTAACATACTTTAGCCATTATCGTGTTTCCTCCTATTAGATCTAATATTACGGATGTGCTAGCACCACATACCTTCCTATATTACCAAAAAACTTGACGTTTGACAAGTACATTTGTCCAAAGTTTCGAAATTAATCCGTTTTCCTAAACATAGCTAATCTTCAAAGAACCGAAAGCTACGTTGCCTTTGACATAGAGAGTTTTTCTCTTTTCATTGACATTGCGGGGATTGTAGACAGAGCCAAAGGCATTATCTACATCCAGCTCTACACGCCAGTCGCTGGGCACATAAAGCATCACACTGCCAAAAGACAGATCCACTTCAAAAGTTGCTGAGTCCCCTTCGATAGTCGCATTATCAAAATAAACCGATGCACTGCCAAAAGCACAGTCTAACTTTTCATAGGTGAAGTTATCTGAGTTGATATAGCGCGTGCCGCTGCCAAAAGCAATATCATCTTTTGAGGAAGAAGAGGCAGTTGAGAAGATACGCCCCTTAAAAATGCGCCGGGGCTTGAAAATCATATTGAGACCGATGCAAGCCAGAATACCACCCAAAACCAAGGTTCCTGTTGAAATAGCTAAAAAGTGGTAAACGGCATTGGCAATAATCAGCGCAATAACTGCCATGATCAGCCCAGTGCCAAAGTCTCTTTCTAAGAAATTTTCCAAGGCGAAATAGGCAAACATTGCAACTACTAGCATGGGCCAAATATTAAAATTGAAGGCAGGAATCCCAAAATTCCCCTGCAGCAGAACCCAAGCTGCCAAGACTAAAAAGCCGATTCCAAAAATTGTTTTTTTCATGAAAATTCCCTCGTTTCGTTTAACTTTTCTTTTAAAATTTGATAGTAGTGTCGGGAAACGTGCACTTGTTTATGTGTGTCATAAAATTGGATAGTACTGGTTCCCGAAAATGATTTATCCAAAGCGTAAATAGCCTTGGCATTGGCAATAGTAGACTTTGAAATGCGACAGAAATATGCCGGAAGTCTCTCTTCTAATTCGTATAGCTTCAATTTGACTTCATAAGCATCATCCCTGCTATGAGCATAAATTTTGGTAGCATCCGTTTCAAAAAATAAAATATTCTTCAAATCGACAAAATATTCACTTGTATCCTTATAGAAAGCTATCGGTTGACGGTTGGCTTGTTCAAGAGCTGCTTGAATCCGAGCCACCTCTTCACCATATTGAGCCGTTCGGATAACGACTTCAGTTTCTGCCATATCTGTATCAAGCTCAATCCTAATCTTCATAGCCACTCCTTTCCTTGCTTCTGACTTCATTATAACAATTTTCAAAAAAGAAACAAGGCATTTTCAGTAAGTGGTTATTTTTGATAACTAAGTGGTAGCTTACCCTTCTCAAAAAATGTTAAGCAAATTTGATTTCTCATCCTAGACTCTCCAATAGATTCGTTTAGTATAAAAGCACGACTTACACATATTGAATATCTGTCTTATTTTATGATCAAACAAATTTGAAAACTTTTTTCCTTCTGATATAATAGTACCTCAGGAGGTACTATATGTCTAAACAAAAAATTAATCGCTTTGTCGGATCTATTGGAGCTTTTATTGGGATTCTTGTCTTTATTGCATATATTCCACAAATTATCGCTAACTTGCAAGGAGAAAAAGCTCAACCATTCCAACCACTATTCGCAGCAGTTTCTTGTTTAATTTGGGTAATCTATGGTTGGACCAAAGAACCTAAAAAAGACTGGATCCTTATCATTCCCAATGCGGCAGGAGTGATATTAGGCGGTCTAACTTTTCTTACTTCTTTATAAGAATTAGATAAACAAAACCAGCAACCCATGAAAAAGTTGCTGGTTTTCTTTCTGCCGATTGCAGGGATCGAACCTGTGACCTACGCGTTACGAGTGCGTTGCTCTACCAACTGAGCTAAATCGGCGATTACCTTCTTAGTATAGCACTCTGATAGCGGATGTCAAGCACTTTTAGTTGATCTTTTTAATCAGAATCTGACATGGATTCTGTGGATCCCATAGTTGCGGAAAAATCTCTAATTTTTTAAAACCAAGACTGCGATAAAAGACATTTGTTCGGTCATAATCTTTATTTGAACCTTCTGCGACTGTTTTGACCTGTAGGTAGTCCACTTGTTTGACTGCTTCTCTTTCTATAGTCGTAATTAATTCCCTTCCAATTCCTTGACCTTGGAATGATTTTTTCACGCCTAGACAGTCAATTTCAGCACAATCTTCACTCGAATATGATAAACTTATAAACCCTACTACATCACTTTCTTGATAAGCAGCCCAAACTCGTAAATCCTTAGCTCCTTCAATGTAGGCTTGCGTGCTTTCTGGTATTCCAAACCATTCTGGCAAATCCTTTAAAACCTCAGCGACAACTGCCATTTTTTGCTTTTCATCCTTAACTTCTTTAATAACAAGCATCATAAGTTCCTTTCTTGATTTTAGTCTTACTTTAGCTCTTACGAACCTGCACTTTCGTATGCATCTAATCCCCTATCCCAGAGTTTCAGAGAGATGCAAAAGAAGATAATAGAAATCAGAAGCAAACCACCAATATTAAAGAGTCCATCCTTGCCCTGCAAGAAATAGCTGGCAGGATAGTAGGCCGTAAAGGCGAAAGGTACAATAAAGCTAATTAACCAACGAAGGAGCGAATTGTAAATGGAAATCGGGTACTTGGCAAAATCATTAAACATATAGAAAATGTAAATCATGGCACCTGACTGCTTGGTCCAAAAAGCGATGCTGGCTGTAGCAATTTTCAAGGAAGTATAAATCAAGGTCGCAAAAGGAATACAAACTAGAAAAATCAGGAATTTTGGAAGAGTCCAAGCAATGCTAGTCGCCGTTGTCGCTAGTAAAATTCCACCGACCAAAAGTTCACCCAAGGCATCAATCTGAAAGGTCTCAACGAGGATGTGAAAGAGAGGATTGATAGGACGAGTCAGATACTTGTCAAACTCCCCTTTTCGAACTAGTCGTTGACCTAAAGCCCAGAGATTGTCAAAAAAGAGATGATCTAGTCCCTTTGGAATTAAGGAAAATCCATAGATAAAGGCAATTTCTTGAAAAGTCCAACCTTCTAGGGAGGGAATGTGTTGAAAGATGACATTGAGAAACAAGATGTTCAGGCCTTGAGTCAGAAAGACTCCCAACACACCAACCACAAAATCTACCTTGTATTCCATGATTTGCTTGATGTACTGTCTGATAAAAATCAGATGCATGCGTTGATATTTTTTCATACTAACCTCCCTGAATGGTGATAAATGACTGGACTCGTTTCCAAATCAACTGAGACAAGCCCACCATCACTATAAGCCAGAAAAGCTGAAGCAAAAGTGCTTGAAGAATCTGACTAGCATCGTATTTCCCAACAATAATCATGACCGGAGTGTAAATTAAGGATGAGAAAGGTAAGAAGGACAGAATATCTGAAATGACCTTTGGAAAGAAAGCCAAGGGAATCAAACTCCCAGACATAAAGGCCACTATGGAAGTCTTAAGTAGGTTGGAACCCCAAAGATTTTTAAATACAAAGGCTGAAAATCCAAAGCAGATATTAAAGAAAAAGTTAATCAGATAGGCCAGCGTTAAGCTAAAAAGATAAAGGGTAGTTAGTCCCAGCACTTCTACAATCCCTTCCCCAGATAAGATTTTCATCAAAACAATGACACTTAAAAATGGCAGTCCAACAGAGATAAAAATCAACCACTTGGAACCAAGCTCCGTAAAGAGGTAAGAAGCCGCAAAATGCACTGGTCGCAACAAGCGCATGATAATGGAACCATCCTTGACCTCATCACCAATCATAAAGGAAGAATCCGACCTAGTCAAAAGATTGGTCACAAAACTCATGATGATGTAGAGGGTGATATCTGCCATACTGAAGCCCTGAATCAAAGGCTCCTGGGAGGAATCAAAGACAGCCTTCCATAGATAAAAAGCCACAAAAGCACCCATGACATCGCCAATCCGATAGAGAATAAAGTTGACTCGATAGCTAATCAACTCCTGAATCCCTGCATTGATAAAGGGTTTATAACGTCTCCACAATTTGACCATCTTAGAGCTCCTTTCGATAGAAGCGACGGATAATATCTTCAATATCCGTATCTACCATCTTCAAATCACGGACCTCAAAATCAGATAAGGTTTGCTTGATAATATCGGCCGACTGGTAGCGGGAACTATCGAATTCAATATTGAGAGTATTTCCTTGTCTATCAATGGACATATCAGGCAAGCCCTCATAATGAGAGAGTAGATGATTTTGACCTGGCGTCAGGTCAAAGGAGAGAGTCTTCATCTTGCCAAAGGTTTCCTTGAGCTGGCTAACCGTTCCATCAAAAATCTCTTGCCCCTTATCAATCATAAAAATCCGATCACAGAGTTGCT
>JAPJPE010000116.1 GCA_030825825.1 Streptococcus sp.
TCATGGAACTTCTACGAAGTTCGCTGACGTCCGTACTCACCTAAGGAAAGTTTTTGATATGACTTTGTCTTAAATCTGAAGCTCCTGGTTAGCTTCTGCTTTTTAGCCAACAAAGGCCCAAATAATGGCAATCAGCACTGCTGGAAGGAGATTGGCGACCTTGATTCGTTTGCCCCAGATGAGATTGATCCCTACACAGAGAATGAGGCTGGAGCCAACTAGGGACAGATTCGAAAGGGCTTGCGGAGTCATGATCGGTGCGATCAAATGGGCCAACAGCGTGATCAATCCCTGAAGGATCACGAGTGGAACCACCGCAAAGATCGCACCCTTTCCTTTTGAAACGGTCAAGACCAGAACGATAACCATATCGAGAATAGCCTTGGCCAACAAGGTCGAGGTGCCGCCTGTCAGGCCATCCTGGACGGCTCCGACCACCGCCATAGCCCCAATACAAATGGTCAAGGCCGTGGTCATAAAGGCATCAACAAAACTAGTATCGCCTTGGTTGCCCGTCTTTTCCTTTAGCCAAGTTCCCAGGCGCTCAAAGCCCTCCTCAATCTTCAAGAGTTCCCCGATAACGGTCCCGATTACTAGACTCAGAATCAACATCATACTGCCGTGACTTTCCACATGACTTCCATGCACCACCAGCATCTTTTCCAAGGTCCCTGCGATGCCTAAGACAAAAACAGCAACTCCTGTCACTTTCAGAAGGGTCTCATGAAAATCTTCTGACAAACGTTGACCGATGAGCAATCCTAATAGCCCACCAAACACGACCCCTAAGGCATTATAGAAGGTCCCTAAACCGATCATTGACAAACTCCTTCGTTCATTTTCATTCTTTTTCAATTTCTTTCAAAGACCAGTGTCCCGTCTCTTCATACTGGTCAATCAATTCCTTGGCTGTTTGCGTAATCTCCTCTGGATAATGCAGACTTTCTAGCGTATTGACCGCATTCTTGGTCACGGCTGACCCTGGCTTGATCTGGTAGTCAAAGACGATCTTGCCATCCACATAGCGACTGTCAAAATGGTAATTATCATTGACTTCACCGGAGGCTGCGACTAGCTCAATATCATGACTGGAGATCATGTAGAGGCAGTTTTGGGCAGCCAACCAGCGGACAATCCCAAGGCCTGATCCGATCCGCTCAATGGTATTAGTCCCCTTAAAGAGTTCGTCAATAAAGAAGTAGTGAAAACCAGGCTTTTTCAGATGCTGAATCATACGCAAAATAGCTTTGCTCTCCGTGATAAAGTAGCTATCTCCAACTTCAATGTCATCGCTCACATCCATAGCTGTTAGGACATGACCGTAAGGAAGGGCCAATCTTTCTCCATAGGCAAAGCCTAATCCTTGAGCCAGAATAGCATTGATAGCGACAGTTTTCAAATAGGTCGATTTCCCGGAAGCATTGTCCCCACTGATGACCATATTTTTTTGAAAATGCACATCATTCGCAATCGGATTGGACAGCAAGGGATGATAGAGCGTCTCTCCCTCAATGCCACCCGTTTCCGTAAAGACTGGCTGGCAGACCACTTCTAGATCCCGCTTGTGGCGCAAGAGGCTAATAGCAACTTCCATCTCTCCAAGGAGATCCAGAAGCTTCTGGGCCTCTTTTTGATGAGCCTTCACCTGATTGTAAATATAAACCTGAGCGATCTGCGGGAGTAAAAAGAGGACGTTGAGGTAGAGGAGAATAATTTCCATCTCAGATGTCCCCGTTGGACTCTGTAAGACACTGGCAAGGATCCGCGTTTTCTTAAAGGGTTTGACTGCCTGCTTGAGTTCTTCTTGTTGTGGCAAAGCTAGACGGCTCAAACGTTCTGCCGAAGCAAAGATGCGAACCAGATAGCTAACATTGTCCAGACGGATTTTATTGGACCAATTGCGCAAACTCGAAAAGACGATATTAAAGACCACACTGATCACCAAGAGGGTAATGGCCCCAACTGGCTCAAAGGGGATGGCAAAAAGACAGACAATAGGAAGGCAGGCCAAGCCTAGATAGAGGGGCAAACCTGCATAATGCTTGCCGGGATTTGCGACAATGCTTCGCGCCATGTTGTGGTTCTTCTTGCCCAGTTGGTTGAAAATGACCTGGACCTTGAGGCGCAAATCTGGATGCTCTTCAAAGAAGGCTTCTAAGTCATAAAGCTGGTCCTGAGGCTGGAATTCCAGCAGGCGCATTTTTTGATAGAGAGCCTCTGCTCCAAGGCTCGATTGGGTATAGTTGAGCTGATCAAAGACCGCATCCAAAGCCAAATCATGCCAGGTCTGATCATCCACTTGGCTATCGTTCGTCCTTCCCTTAGCTGGATAAGCCAGACTGTCTATCAAACTTTCTTCCGTGTCTTTCTTACGAAAGAAAGGCGCTCCATCCCAAGCCTTCTTCAGCTTTTGCTTGAGGCGGATGGCCGTGAGAAATTTGGTTGCCCAAATCACCACCATCAATCCTAGAATCCCAAGCGGAATCCAGTTCACATTTCCTTCCATGCTCTATTCCTTTCCACTCTGAGGCCAGTCCAAGTGAACATGTTCCTTCATTTCTCGGTAAGCCGTGTCCACTCTCTCCTTGGTCTCCTCATCCAGCTTGTCGCGGTATTTGCCACCCTGGATAAAATCTTCCAAAATATAGGTCTGGTACTTGTACAACTCATAGCCTTCAGGAGAATAGGTCCCCTTCGGAGTTCGACTAACCCAGGTTGGATGAGCAGTAGCCGTCTTAATCTTTGTCTTGCGGCCGACCTTTTCGATGGTCACATCCATCAAGACTCCTCTCTCTGTCCATTGGGCAGTCTCCACGTCCCCCATGGTTTCCAGACGCTGATTAGAAAGGAAATTCCCCATCGAGTAGATGATGAGCTTGTTTTGACCATCTTTATTGACCACTTCAGCAGGCTCTACAACATGAGGATGGCCGCCAAAGACAATATCAGCTCCCCATGAAATCATCTTATGGTAGAGCTCTTTTTGCTCTTCTGTCGGCTCCAACTGGTATTCGATTCCCATCTGGGGCATGACAATGGTGATATCAGCCTCTTGCTCTGCCTTTTGGATCTCCGCCTTCATCCGTTCTTCATCCAAATCAGACAAGACATCTGCTTGCTCCTCTGGAGTGAGGGTCGTTTCCATCCCATTAAAGCCGTAAGCATAGGCTAGAATAGCAATCTTGATGCCATTCACTTCCTTGATCACCAAGGGAGCTTGCCCTCTCTTTTTATTCGTGTAGACACCGACAGGTGTGATGCCTGCATCTTCAAAGGCCTTGGCTGTCCAATAGACCCCATCAAGGCCTGAATCCAAGATATGGTTGTGTCCCAAATCCATGACATCATAACCAGCATCCTTGATGGCTGGTACGACTTCGCTCGGCGCATTAAAGAGAGGATAACCTGACAAATAGTAATCCGGGTTAATAGTTCCCTCAAAATCACCCAAGGCCAGATCCGCTTTTTGTAGCCAGGGTTTGACATACTCATAATTTTCATGGAAATCATAGCTTCCGTCTTCTTTTTGCGCGCTCATATAGACCAGATCGTGGTAGAGCTGGTCTCCATTGGCCATGATCCGCGCTGTATGAGGAATCTGGTCAGCCGGTGTATTTGCCTTGTACACAACCTCTGGCCGTTCGGTTGCGGTGATCGGAAAGCCTTGAAACTTTTGCACCCATAAGATAGCATTGGCCACGATAAAAACGATGGACAAGAGCACATAGACAAACTGTTCATTCGTCAGCTCAATCCTTGAAAAGAGACGATCAAAAGCACAATCAAAGGCCACTGATAGCTCTTTTCCCATCGTTTTGATGGTCCCTTTCACATTCTCCCACTTCTCTAACATTCCTACCTCTTCTTCCTACCTCAACAGATTGAGCTGTCATTGAAATACTTTCTCTTCATTGTATCACAAATTTCCAGAGGAGAAAAAAAGTTCTGCAAAACAGAACTTCTAAATGATTTGATATTAAAAGAATGGTTTCTTCAAAGCAGAAAACATCATCACGATTTTCAACTGATGCAAGCATCTACTGAAACTTTCCGCTGTGAGAAAAGTGCCTAAAACATAATTGTTTCAGGCACACGGGAGTTTTGAAAGTAAAACAGTTCGGGGAACTGTTTTAGCCTGAGCCTAAAAATTGAAAAGCGAAGGGGTTCAAAACGAATTGAACACAGGCTGCGGATTGTGTCAAAAAGATAAGTTTTCCTAGAATCAAAAGATTCTGCGTCAAACTTCCTATTTTGACTGTATCCGCGGACGCCCTTTGTATCTTAATTTAGTCATGGAACTTCTATGAAGTTCGCTGACGTCCGTACTCACCTAAGGAAAGTTTCTAAGATGCTTTTTCTATTATATCAAAGCTTTTAACAAATAACCATAGCCTTCTTGCTCCATTTCCTCTTTTGGAATAAAGCGCAGAGAGGCCGAATTGATGCAATAGCGAAGACCTCCTTGGTCTTTTGGTCCATCGGTGAAGACATGGCCTAAATGGGCATTACCTGAGCGGGAACGAACTTCGATCCGTTCCATTCCGTGACTATGATCTTGGTAATAGTGGACAACATCTTTGGCAATGGGACGGGAGAAACTTGGCCATCCAC
>JAPJPE010000117.1:0-2438 GCA_030825825.1 Streptococcus sp.
ACAGGATCTGCCAAGTCTACCTTGTTCAAAATCATTAATTTAGGCTTATCACCAACAATTTTCGTTAACATGGGATTTTGGCTTGATAGGGGCAAACGAGCATCTACCAAAACCGTCACAAAATCCACAAATTTTAAATTTTCTTGTACTTGTCTTCTAGCTTTGGACATGTGTCCAGGAAACCATTGTATAGTTGCCATGTTCTCTATTCCTTTCCAGTTCAATCTCTTCTATTATACCATGTTTTCTGAAATCACTGTGATTAAGAAAAATACTAAAAAGAAGCTACCGAAGTAACTTCTATTAGTATTCTAGCGAATTTGCTCAAAATGCAAATGCACGGCGATATGATCACCATAGCCACTCCGTTCCAAATCACGTTGCAAGCGATAAGAAATGTAGTGTTCTGCAATGGTAATATAACCAGCACCAAGTAAACGGTGCTCAACCATTGATTGGATCATGCTGATGGTTGCGCGTTCTACTTGTGCTTCATCCAAATCCATAGCAACTTTCTTGGTCACTTGAGCTAGGTTTTGTCGCAAATCATCTGTCAAAACATAGACAACTTGCGCAGCTTTCAAAATAGCTTGGTAAATTTTATCTGGGTTGAATTCAACCACTTCTCCACTACGTTTAATGACTTCCATCGGAGTCTCCTTTATGTTTAAATTTTCATGAATACTCCATTTCCCTTAGAAAGAAATGAAGACCTACTACTTTATTATATAATTTTTTTGCCAAGAATCAAAGCTCTTTTCAGGACTTACTGTGCTTGATTGGATGAAAAAATCTAACGATCACTTTTTTCCATGACCACATCTTCTTTTTTATAGCTGTAGGTCAATCTCCAAAGATTGTCAGAGACATGATCCAAACGGAAGGTCTTCAAAATCTTCTTCAGAGGTAACTTCTCCATCTCTACTTTTCTAATGAGTTCCACTAATAGTTCACCACCAGCATTGACAGCAATCAGCTGATCTTCGTCACTATCATATTGGAGAAGGATAGTTTTAGTCGGTTTATAGAGAACATTATAGAGATTATAGGCTCTATCAATTTCAAAATGTTTATCCTTATCGGCTTCTCTTGAGTAGCGGTGTATTGTAAGAGGACCGATTTGAAAAGCCCCTGCTAAACTAAAAATGAATCCTAAAGCTGCTATTGATTCCCAAAGAAGATTGAGTAGCTTGGAATCGAAGTCAAACATGAAATGAACGAGGAACAAAATAATTCCTGTACCAAATCCAATTAAAAGTAAGAGTGCACCGATGCATCCAGCTTTTTCACCTGTTTTAATGGTCGGTTTATCATGGACTATCACACCATTTAACTTTTCAAGGCTATGACGTTATTTAAATTTTTCTAGTTCTGATTTTTCCGAATCCGTTTTTTCTAACTCTGTTTTCTCTAACTCTGACATACATTCCTCATGACAATTTTATTAATAATCCGGACGAAGAACTCCCGTAATGATCTCTTTGGTCGCATGGTAATCCCCATCTACTACAACCTTGATGATGCGTTTCGCTTCTTCTGACGGTGCTGGCACTAATGGTAAACGAGTTGGTCCTGCTTCAAAGCCCATATAGTTCAAGACTGCTTTGACAGGAGCTGGGCTTGGATAAGAGAAGAGAGCATTGACTTTTGGGATGAATTGGCGCTGAATGGCCGCTGCCTTTTTAATATCGTTGTGTTCAATAGCTTGAAACATCTCATGCATCTCATCTCCATTTGTATGAGAGGCTACTGAGATTACCCCATCTGCACCAAGGTTCATAGCGTGGAAAGCATCTCCGTCTTCCCCTGTATAGACGAGAAATTCTTCTGGCTTGTGTTCAATCAAGTAGGCCATATTAGCCAAGGTTGTACACTCTTTGACCCCAATGATATTTGGGTGTTCTGCCAAACGAAGCATGGTTTCAGGGGTCATTTCCACTACCACGCGCCCTGGAATATTGTAGATAATAATCGGAAGATTGGATGCATCCGCAATGGCTTTAAAGTGTTGATACATACCTTCTTGGGATGGTTTGTTGTAGTAAGGGACGATAGCCAACCCTGCTGCAAAGCCACCAAAAGCATCCACTTCTTTAACGAACTCGATCGAATCGCGAGTTTCATTGGTTCCGACACCAGCGATCAAAGGAACTCGACCATTGACAATCTTTTGTACAGCTGCAAAGAGCTCCAATTCCTCATCGTGGGTCAGGGTTGGACTTTCCGCAGTCGTACCAGCTAAGAGAATCCCGTCTGTATGATGAGCCAAGAGGTGCTCGATCAAGGCAGGAAGAGCGTCAAAATTAATGGTCCCATCTTCATGGAAGGGGGTGATAAATGCAGTGATGATTTTACAATCTTTTAAATCACTATAAGACATAGAAAAACCTTTCTCTATATAAGAAAGAGGCTGGGGCCTGCTTGCCTTTGCCTCATGA
>JAPJPE010000117.1:2538-4609 GCA_030825825.1 Streptococcus sp.
GTTTCAAGAATAGCTCCCATACCAGCACCTGAAACAGCTTGGTAAGTAGACACGATAATACGTTCCAAGCCCCATTTTTGACGGACTGGCTCAAGAGCGACCATCATTTGGATCGTTGAACAGTTTGGACAAGAGATAATGCCGTTATGAGCATCAAGCGCATGTGCATTCACTTCAGGAACAACCAATGGGACATCCGGATTTTGACGGAAATAAGAAGTGTTATCCACCACTACTGCGCCTGCTTTCACAGCGTATGGTGCATATTTAGCAGATGTTGAACCGCCAGCCGAGAAAAGGGCAATATCAACGCCTTCGAAGGCATCTTCTGTCGTTTCTTCAATAGTCACATCTTGACCCTTGAATTGCAAGACCTTCCCTGCAGAACGTGCAGAGGCAAGGTAGCGAATTTTATCGATTGGAAGTGTTGATTCTTCCAACATTTTGATCATTTGAGCACCAACGGCACCTGTAGCACCGACAACAGCAACTGTGTATCCCATAGTAAATCCTCTTTCAAAATTTTCTAAAAATTGAGTATTTGTACTATTATACAATTTTTTGGCATAAATGAAAAGTACCAACAGTAGGAAAAAATCCTGATAACAAGACCAGGATTTTTGATGGTTATTAATCATAAATAGCTTTTTAGTTAAGATCATAGTTCAAATCACTTAAATCTTTCTTACCTTGTGTTTCTTCAGTAAGAAATGGAACTTGATGGATCCCCTTTACACCTGCTACGATAGACGCCGGAAATGAAACAATTTCTTGATTGATATGGCTGACATTACTGTTGACAATTCGCTTCGCTGCAGCAAGATCTTCATTTTCGTCAGCAATTTCCTTTTGCAAGGCCAAGAATTGGTTAGAAGACAAGAGCTCTGGATAGTTTTCACCCACTGCACGAATTTGTGCCAAGACATCGTTTTGATTGGTTATGACTTGGTTGGATTCTTGAATGCTCGCTCCTTGGCGTAAAGCAACTAAATCGGTAAAAAGGTCTTGTTCATGTTTTGCATAAGCTTTCGCTACTTTTAGCATTTCCGAAATGGTATCATAGCGTTTTACGAGGACGATATCGACCGTTCTCTTTGATTCTTCAATGGTCACAAGATAACGATTGAGACGATTTCCTACACTAATAAACCAAATAGCCAATAGGCCAACAAATATGATTAAGCCGATAATGAGATTCATGATGTTTCTCCTTCAAAAATTGCTGTTATTTCTTTAATTAAATCCAGTTCTTTGCATAATTTATGATATTCAGATACCAAGGATAGCTGATCAATATCTTCCGGTTTTTGGGGAGTCGGAAAGATATAGCGATCGGTATACAAAGAAATAAATAGTTTCTTATCTTTCAAAAATACACACATGGCATTTTGAGAAATTTGTCGATCAAACCATTCCAACATCTTAGGGGTGAGAAATTTACGGGCAGACAGTTCATCTGTACAGTAGATATTGTAATTCTCGTTATTGCGAATATCCTCGGTTTCAATCTGAACTTCATCTCCTCTAGCTCCAGGATAAACCCCATTCACCTCCCTCTTAAATAGAAAGGATTTCTTGGTTGGCACAACCCGAAGATGACCGGAGAAATTGATCGGTAGACATAAAGAGAACACTTGTCCAAGGAAATCTGTAACTTCCACATGTTCCGTCCTCGTATGTCCATTGGACGTCCGGTAACGAGTCTCCGTATGATGGGCATAGAGATTTGAAACCGTTAGCTCTTTGTCATCATGAAACGATAGTTCTTTGAAACATAGAAAATCAGTCGACCGAGGACATAAATGCGAGAGAGCTTCAGAAGGGATGGAACCGTCCTCTTTGATCGAAGCATTAGGAAAAACTTCCTTTAATACAGGCGACAGGATATCATCAAGATAGATCTCATCGTTCGATCGAATTCGATCCCCAAACAAGGCTTTTCGTTTTTTATATTGTGGCCAATAATACAAACCAGCAACTAAAAGGATGAACGGAACAGCTGCAAAACGCAATAAGATGAGAGACAGTATGGCGCAAATAATACCAAAAGATCGCAAAACATTCCACTGAA
>JAPJPE010000118.1 GCA_030825825.1 Streptococcus sp.
CATCCAATTGGCTCCTTTTTCTTATTCAATTCCTTCAAAGGCTAGGCTTGGTTTGGCATTGAGGTCCCAGCCTGCAAAGTTTTCTTTGTTCCATTCGCTGACGCTGGCATAGGCAATCATCCCTGCATTGTCCCCGCAGAGACGCAGAGGCGGAATGATGACCTTAACATCCGTGATGTCAGAAGCCAAGCGTTCACGAAGACCTTGATTGGCTGCAACCCCACCCGCAACGACTAGAGTCTTGACTGGATATTTCTCCAAAGCCTTCTTGGTCTTGGCCATGAGAATGTCTAAGACGGCTGCTTGGAAACTCGCTGACAGGTCTGCATTTGAGAGGCTTTCTCCTTTTTGCTGGGCATTGTGGTGCAGATTGATAAAGGCCGATTTGAGGCCTGAAAAAGAAAATTCCAGATTGTCTTCCTTGATCATGGCCCGTGGGAAATCGTAGATATCAGATCCTTGGTGGGACAGCTGATCAATCTCACGTCCTGCTGGATAGGTCAAGCCCATCACGCGCCCGACCTTGTCATAAGCCTCACCAACCGCATCATCACGGGTCTCTCCGACGATCTTATAATCACCCGCTTCACTGACATAGACCAACTCGGTATGTCCTCCACTTACCAGCAAGGCTAAGAGCGGAAATTCTAAGGGCTCGACGCTTTGAGCGGCCATCAAGTGCCCTGCCATATGATTGACAGGAATCAAAGGAAGGCCGTGCGCCCAGGCAAAGGCCTTGGCTGCAGCCAAGCCGACTAAAAGAGCCCCAACCAGGCCTGGGCCGTAAGTAACGGCTACAGCGGTGATCTCGTCTTCTGTGATCCCTGCTTCTTCTAGGGCTTCTTCAATACAAGCGGTGATGACTTCCACATGGTGACGGGAGGCTACCTCAGGCACCACTCCACCAAAACGCTTGTGACTTTCGATTTGACTGGCAATGACATTGGACAAAAGTTGGTCGTCATTTTTCAAGACAGCCACGCTAGTCTCATCACACGATGTCTCAAAAGCCAAAATATATCTATCTTTCATTCGGGTTCCTCTTCATGATCACGGCATCCTCTATCGGATCGTGATAGTAGTTTTTCCTCCGTGCAATTTCTTTAAAATGCATTTTTTTGTATAGGCCTTGGGCCGGTTGATTGGACACGCGCACTTCTAGGAAAATCTCTTTTTTGTCCGGCAACTGCGCGAGTAACTGCCGGGCTAAGCCTCGGCCTTGAAAGGCGCGCTTAACCGCAATCTGCAAGACCTCTGCCTCATAGAGAGTCTCTTGAATGGCGACAAACCCAAGGACTTGTCGCTCCTCATCCAGGGCTATGAAATAAGTACTTGATGCCTGCTCTATATCGGCTTGGATCTGCTCCAACTTCCAGGGGCTGTGGGTATAGACATCTTCCATCACAGAGAGAATCGCGGCTGCATCCTGAATTCGCCCCTTTTTGATTCCTACTTTGATCATAGACGCTTGATGTAGGAGGTCGTTGTTTCCGTGTGGTCTTTAAGCCAATTTTCCTCCGCTTCGACCCGTTTCAGATAATTGGGAACAAAATCATGGAGGCTAGCAGGTACTTGTTTGAGGCCGAGACGTCCGATTTTCACAGCATCCGGCAGCGTTTCATAGCAAGTAGCACTTGGGAGGCTAGAGGCAATCTGCTCCTTAAATGCCGTGACCTCTCCGACAAAGGTGACCTGCTCACTCGTTGCTGCACGCTCTAGGACTTCCTCAAATGGAAAATGCCCTTCAGGTGCGACCAGCTGATCTCCTTGATAAAAACCCGCATAGACATTGTTCCGACGAGCATCCATGACAGGTACTACCAAACCTTCTAGATCATCCGGCACTAGAGCTAAGAGGCTTGAGACCCCGACCAATTCAATCCCTAAAGTATGAGCCAATGTCTTTGCGGTTGCGACTGCAATGCGCAGTCCAGTATAGCTCCCAGGACCTTCTGCCACCACGATGCGGTCCAAGTCCTTGGGTGTCAAGTCGATTTGTTGCATCAAAAAATCGATGACCGGCATCAAGGTGATACTATGATTCTTTTTAATGGTTAATGTTGTTTCTGCAAGTAGAGTCTCATCTTCTAAAATCGCTACAGAAAGAGCCTTACTCGAGGTATCAAATGCTAATAATTTCATTTCCTACTCCTCTTGAACTGGATTATATTATACTACAAAATCCCTTCAAATCCCAGCGAAACTCTCCCTTAAAGCGCAGGATTTTCATACACCAGACCGCTCAAAAGCTTCTCTATTATAGGTCTTTGCCCCTCTGACTTTTCCAGTCTATCTTTTACTTACAGGCGAATTTATGATATAATGATAATTAATTGTATCGAATCAGGTCCACTAGTTGCGAGTAGGAAACTCTAGTGATTGCACTCCTTCGCAGCTAACAAATGGACCGAAATAATGAAAGGAAAATTACTTCATGATTTACAAAGTTTTTTATCAGAAAACAAAAGAACGGAACCCTCGTCGTGAAACGACGCATGCACTTTATCTCGATATTGATGCACCAAATGAACGCGAAGGACGCATCCAAGCTCGTCAATTGGTTGAAGCAAACACAGATTTCAACATTGAATTTATCACACCACTTTCTGAGCAACACCTTGCTTACGAGAAAGAGTCAGGTGCCTTTGAACTAACGGAGTACTAATCCATGGCCTATACCTTAAAACCTGAAGAAGTTGGTGTATTTGCCATTGGTGGACTTGGAGAAATCGGGAAAAATACCTACGGGATCGAGTACCAAGATGAAATCATCATTGTCGATGCCGGGATCAAATTTCCAGAAGACGACCTCCTTGGGATCGACTATGTGATCCCTGATTACTCTTATATCGTTGACAATATCGATCGTGTCAAAGCGGTCCTCATTACCCACGGACACGAAGACCACATCGGTGGGATTCCTTTCCTTTTGAAGCAAGCCAATGTCCCTATCTATGCTGGACCTTTAGCGCTTGCCTTGATCCGTGGAAAATTAGAAGAGCATGGCCTTCTTCGCGATGCCAAACTCTACGAAATCAACCAAAACACTGAGCTTCAATTTAAAAATCTTAAAGCAACCTTCTTCCGTACGACTCACTCTATTCCAGAACCTTTGGGAATTGTGATTCACACCCCACAAGGAAAGATTGTCTGTACCGGAGACTTCAAATTTGACTTTACACCCGTTGGGGAACCGGCTGACCTCCATCGTATGGCAGCTCTTGGAGAAGAAGGCGTTCTCTGTCTGCTCTCAGACTCAACCAACGCGGAAATTCCAACCTTTACCAACTCTGAAAAAGTTGTTGGCCAATCCATCATGAAGATCATCGAAGGCATCCATGGGCGCATCATCTTTGCTTCCTTTGCCTCGAATATCTTCCGTCTCCAACAGGCAGCTGAGGCCGCTGTTAAGACAGGTCGTAAGATCGTCGTCTTTGGACGCTCCATGGAAAAAGCCATCGTCAATGGAATCGAGCTTGGCTACATCAAGGTCCCTGCTGGAACCATTATCGAGCCAAACGAGATCAAAGACTATGCGGCCAATGAAATCCTCATCATGTGTACAGGAAGCCAAGGAGAGCCAATGGCAGCCCTCTCTCGGATTGCTAATGGAACCCACCGCCAAGTGCAACTCCAACCAGGAGATACAGTTATCTTCTCTTCTAGCCCGATTCCTGGAAATACAACCAGTGTGAACAAATTGATCAATACGATTTCTGAAGCGGGTGTCGATGTCATTCACGGCAAGATCAACAACATCCATACCTCTGGACACGGGGGGCAACAAGAACAAAAACTCATGCTCCGCTTGATCAAACCAAAATACTTCATGCCTGTCCATGGTGAATACCGGATGCAGAAGATCCACGCAGGACTTGCGCGTGATTGCGGAGTAGAAAAAGACAATATCTTCATCATGAGTAATGGTGATGTCCTCGCTCTTACAGCCAACTCTGCTCGGATCGCAGGAAGCTTCAATGCCCAAGACATCTATGTCGATGGAAACCGCATCGGTGAAATCGGAGCTGCTGTCCTTCGTGACCGGAGAGACCTTTCTGAAGACGGTGTCGTACTTGCCGTTGCGACTGTTGACTTCAAATCGAAGATGATTCTGGCAGGACCAGATATCTTGAGCCGTGGTTTCATCTACATGCGTGAATCAGGAGACCTGATCCGTGAAAGCCAACGCATCCTCTTCAATGCCATTCGTATCGCCTTGAAGAACAAAGATGCCAATATCCAAACCGTTAATGGTGCGATTGTCAATGCTCTTCGTCCATTCCTGTACGAAAGCACGGAACGTGAACCCATCATTATTCCAATGATTCTCACACCAGATGACGAAAATTAAAAAAAAACCAGTTGAGGCACCTGTTCCAACTGGTTTTATTATTTCATTTTGAAGAGCAAAGAAGAGCTTGGAATGTTTCCCAAGCTCTTTGCTCTTGTTTCTTAATAAAGATCTAAATAGTTGTCTACTTCCCATTGAGATACGAAGGTAGCATAGCTTGCCCATTCGATTCGTTTGGCTTCAAGGAAGCTGGTGTAGATGTGCTCACCCAAGGCAGCTTTCA
>JAPJPE010000119.1 GCA_030825825.1 Streptococcus sp.
CAAATTTCCCACGTGATTCTGATTTGAACCACATTTCGTACTTGTCTTTTTTCCCTTCTCGAAGCCCCTGCATGATCGCTTTGACCTTTTCCAAGTATTTTGGCGGGTGACACAGCTCAACATTGCGTCCTACCTGCGACGGCGTCCTCTTAAAAATCATTTCCTCAAAAGGCGCAGCATCGTTGTAATATTGGAAAACATCATCCTTATTGACAAAGGTGATCTCCATCGGTAACTGGTTCAAGATCAAATTCGCTTGCTCCACAGATAGAAAGCCATTTCCAAAAGCTTGTGGCTGCTGGCGATCGAAACTCTCTTCTTTTTTCTTAGGCGTGAAGGTAATGGTCAACTGCCCATCAGGAGTCTCAATGACCTGACGATGCTCGCTTCCATTTGAAGAAGGAAGGACTTCACCTAAATCTTCTGTCTCTGTTGCTCCTTCTTCCTTGAAGTCCACGCGTTTTGGTACCCACTTTTCACTTGGGAGAATAATGGCATAACCATAAGCATCACTTTCTTCTGCAATGGAGAGCCAATCATCCTGGCTAAAGGCCTCCAGCAAAATCATCAAGAGGATCGACTCTTCCTTGAAGATCATGCCCTCAAACTCTTGTGCAAATGCTTCAAAGCCTTCCTTGACTTCAGAAATACTAGAATCCGGTAATTTCTTGGCCGCATCCAAAACTTTCGCAAAGAGTTCCCGAATCTGGTCATCCACCCCCCACATCACTTTCGGAGGTGAATCATGGCCGTATTTTTCCATAATCGGAAACATCAGCTCTTCCTTACGGCGGTAATGCCGATCAAATTGACCCACCAAGCCAAGCTGACGCAAGAGGCCTTTGTGAATCTCCTGGATCATCTCAGGATCCTCTGTCGTCTCATAATTATCCAGCAAGCGACGAACCCGCATCATAGCGGCTCGAAGGGCTAGGTTCTCCTGTTTAAAGATCTGAACCGGATGACCTGGATGGTCAGTATCTGCCACTTCGACCCCTTGAACCGCATTCTTAAAGAGATTGGCATGGACATCACAAAGCTCCATAACATCTTCAAAAGTAACCCCTGCATCGGAGTTCATCAGTTCATGCTCCATGAGAGAGATCTCAATCGCAGAAACCCCTGCAAAGGTCGCATCAAAGCGCTCTTGGACCGACTCAGGAGAGGCTCCATGATGCAGGTCTAATAAGATATCTCTCAAGACATGAATTCGTTCATCACTCATTGGTCTAGCCCCACTACTTCATAGCCATTAGCTTCTAGCGTTTGTACAATCTTCTCCATGGGGGTACCTTCTAAATTTGATCCTTGTTTCAAGGAAACCTTGCGCCCAACTGTATTACGCATGATGGGGTTGGCTAAAGGTTTAAAGCCCAACTCCACCAACAAGTCCAATACTTCCGGATGTTGATCAATGACTTGAGCCACTGGAATCGATACATCAATAACATTGTCCATTTTCCTATTTCCTTTACTCATTTCGTTCATTTTCACTTCTTCACTAACTTCACGACAGCCTCTGTCCTTGCCGTATGTGGAAACATGTCCACTGATTGAATGTATTCAACCCGATAGACCTTTGTCAAAGCTACCAAATCTCTTGACAAAGTCGATACATTACAAGAGACATAGACCATCTTGTCAGGTGCATAGTGCAATAAGGTCTCGATCAATTTCGCCCCTAAACCCGTACGGGGTGGATCCACAATGACTGCATCTGCTCGATAGCCTTCTTTGTACCAACGGGGAATAATTTCCTCAGCCGTCCCAGCTTCATAGTGGGTATTATCAAATCCCATCCGTTTAGCATTGTATTTGGCATCTTCAATCGCTTCAGGAATGATATCCATCCCCCGAACACTTTTCACTCTATTAGCAAAAGCAAACCCAATCGTTCCAACCCCACAGTAGGCATCAATTAGATGATCCTCTGGCGATACATCCAAAGCCTTGACCGCTTCACTATACAAGACTTCAGTCTGCTCCGGATTCAGTTGATAAAAGGCTCGAGGAGAGAGGGAGAATTCATAATCCAAAACGCCTTCAAGAATAGCCTCTTCACCCCAAATAATCTGTGTTTGTTCACCATAGATTTCACTGGAGCGAGACGTATTTTTATTAACAGCAACGGTGACAATCTCAGGGTGTTTCTTAACCAAGTCTTCCACTAAATCCTTTAAATTAATCTGCCGACTGGTGACCACAATTATCTGAACCTGACCAGACTTCCGAGCTCGTCGAACCATCATAGTTCTGACACCCAGTTCTTTACGCTCATCAGCAATTGGAATCTGATAGTAAGTCAATAAATCCGCAAAATCATTGGCAATCGCTTGAATAACCTGATCTTGAACCAAACAATCTTTTAATTCTACCAAATAATGTGAATTTTGAGCATAGAGACCCGCCTTGACCTGGCCTTTAAATTTCCTTGTTTGAAATTGCAATTTGGCCCGATAGTAAAGAGGCTCCTGCATTCCGATTGTTGGCCGAATGTCATACTGTTCAAAGCCTTCAGGTGAGAACTTTTTCAAGGCTTGTTGCAATAAATCTGTTTTAAACTCCAGCTGCTTGTCATACTTCAAATGCATGATTTGACAGCCCCCACAGGTCTCATAGATATCACACATGGGTGTCACCCGATACTTAGACGCTTTATTCACAGATAAGAGTTTGGCTTCCGCAAAATTTTTCTTGACACTTGTAATTTGGCAGAAGATATCTTCACCCTTGAGGGCTCCTGGAACAAAAACAAGGGTTTTCTGGAAAAATCCGATACCTTCCCCGTTTATCCCCATACGCTTGATTTTTAATGGAATTTTTTGTTTGACTTTAAGACTCATAAGTCTATTATACCACGTAGTTTCTCAATGGTTAAGAATATGTTACAATAAAACCATGAATACAAAGACATCTCATTTCTCCCCATTGGATTTTCCTGAGCAATTACGAACTTATATAGAGGGAGCAACTCTTTCTGATAGCTCTTCTCATTCAGGCGCAAGGGTTCTCTATCTTGATTCAGGTTACTACTTGAAAATAGATCAAAAGGGAAGATTAGAGCGAGAAGCTAGCATTGCAAGGTGGTTTGAAACCAAAGGACTGGGAACTCCAGTTATCGAATATCTATCTAAAGATAAAGACTACCTCCTGACTAAAGAGGCTATTGGCCATGATGCTCTCGCTTTTTTAGACCAGCCAGAAAAAATCTGCCGTACCATGGCAGAGGCTCTTAAAAAGCTTCACAGCTTAAATCCGAAAAATTTTCCATCAGATAATCATTTACAAGCCTATAAAGAAAGAGCCTTGAAAAACTATGAAAAAGGTGAGTTCTATGCCAAGGCGCTCCTACCCCAATTCCAAATCAACAGTCGCGAAGAGGCCTTCCAACTCATCCAAGAACATGGGCACCTTTTAAAGACAGATGCCTTTATTCACGGGGATGCCTGTCTACCGAACTTTATTCTAAAAGATGCTGACCAATTCTCTTGCTTTATTGATCTTGGTTTGGCTGATTTCAGTGACCGGCATATCGACCTCTTTTGGGCAGTTTGGTCCTTCAACTATAACCTACAAGATCCTAAATACGCTGAACTATTTCTTGACTATTATGGAAGAGATCAGGTCGATATACATAAACTTCGACTCGTTGCTGCCTTTGAAGCGTTTGGATAAAAGAAAAAATATGAAAATTACAAAACTAGAAAAGAAAAAAAGACTCTACCTTCTTGAATTAGACAATGATCAAAAACTTTACATCACAGAAGATACCATCGTCAAATATTTTCTTTCCAAAGAGAAAGAAATCAGTGAAGAAGAGCTAAAAGAAATCCAAGAGTTTGCACAATACTCCTATGGTAAAAACCTGGCCCTTTACCATCTTTCCTTTAAAGCTCGAACAACAAAAGAAGTCCGAGACTACCTTACAAAATATGAGATTGATACTGAGATTATTGATAAAGTTGTCCAACACCTAAAAGAAGAAAAGTGGTTAGATGATCGTCAATATGCCAGAAACCTGATAGAGGCCAACCTCCTCAGTGGCGATAAAGGCCCTGTCTTATTACAACAAAAAATTCAACAAAAAGGGGTCCCAAAATCTATCCTTCAAGAAATTCTTGCTGACTATGATTTTACAGAAGTTATTAGCCGTACCGCAATAAAACTCCAAAAGAAATACCAAGGAAAATACCCATTAAAAGCCATTGAAACGAAAATCATCCAAGGACTCATTTCAAAAGGTTTTGCATACAACCAAGCAAAGATTGCATTCCAAAATCTTGAACTAGAAGCAGATGAAGAAACAACCAATGAGCTCATCCTAAAAGAATTAGAAAAACAATACCGTAAATACAGTAAAAAATATGAAGGCTATGACCTAAAACAACGTTTAACCCAAGCATTAGCCAGAAAAGGGTACGATTATAGTGATATAACATCAGCCATTAGAGAATTTTTAGATTCATAAATTCCCATTCAAAAATCAAATTGAAAATAAAATAGAAAAATAAGAAAAAAATTAAAAAAAATGAAATCCAACAGTCCGGTGACACAGATTCAT
>JAPJPE010000120.1 GCA_030825825.1 Streptococcus sp.
CAACAGCCGTAAACAATGCCATCAACTACATTTATCCAGATAAGAAAGTCCAACCAACGCACTCAACTAGTTTATAATAAAAAAAGTTAATCGATTCTGCAAGTAAGTAAAAATGAGTTCCTATTTTTAGAATGAATCAAGAAAAAATAAAAACTTTCCGCTGTGAGAAAAGTGCCTGAAACATATTGTTTCAGGCACTCGGAATTATTGAGACCTTAGGCTCAATAATTAGTCATGGAACTTCTACGAAGTTCGCTGACGTCCGTACTCACCTAAGGAAAGTTTTTAAAAAGACTTTATCCTCATTATGAAAGGCCCTTGGCCTTTTTTATTTGTCTAAATCGTCTGCGATCTTATTGATCTTACGCAAGCGGTGATTGACACCGCTTTTTGAAATAGGTTGTTGCAAACTATCCGCAATCTGCTGGATGGAATAATCTGGATGGTTCATCCGGATATAGGCAACTTCTTGCAAGTCACTTGGTAAACTACCTAGGCCGACCGTATCCACAATTTTACTAATATTATTAATGGTTTTCATGCTAGCTGTGACTGTGCGCTGGATATTGGCCATCTCAGCATTATTGGCCCGGTTGAGGTCATTGCGCGTCTCTCTCATGACCTTGATAGACTCAAATTCCTGCATGGCTTGCATGGCCTCTACCACAATTAGAAAATCAATAATATCTTCCGCTCGTTGCAGATAGGTCACCACTCCTTTTTTCCGCTCGATGGTTTTCGCATCTAGTAAAAATCCTTGCATGAGAAGGGCAATTCCTTCCGCGTGGTCTGTATAAACAGAATGAATTTCCAGCTGGTACTTCCCTTTTTCAGGATCCTTGATGGAACCACTCGACAGAAAAGCCCCCCGGAGATAAGCACGACTAGCTGCTTCATCTTCTAAAACACTAGCATCAATACCTGTTTCAATCCCAAAGAAGGCATCTGCCAAATGCAAGTCAGCTAGAATCTCTTCCACCTTCTCATCCAAGAATACTGTGTAAACACGATTTTTTTTCAAATTGGTTTTTTGGTGGTGGCGGATATCCGATTTGGCCTCATAGAAATGATGCAACAATTCATAGATATGGCGAGCGATCTTGGCATTTTCTGTCGTCACTGAGAGCGTCAAGCCCCCCATTGAAATCCCAAGACTTCCAGACATCTTGATAATGGCAGCCAATTCACTCTTTTCAAATCGCTTGAGAGACAATAATTCTTCTTTGACACGAACCGTAAAACTCATTTTCTCACCTGCACGATCTGCATCAACTCTTCGACTACTTTTTCGCCATCATGAAAGGCTCCTCCATTGACCAGCTTCAAGAAATCAGAAGAAATCACTTGGGGAACTTGCGAGTGCAGCCCCTTAAAATCGTGCTCTACCTGCACCAAGTATTCATCAAATTTATTGCTGTTCATGTAAGCTGCGGGAACCTGATTGATATTGACAAGGACGGTATCGATGAACTTCTCTCCCAAATGTTTATGGAGAACGGCAACGTGGTCACTGTCTGTGAAATGCTCGGTTTCTCCTCTTTGGGTCATGATGTTACAAACATAGGCTACCTGAGCCTTGGTTTCAAGGATGGCTTTCCCAATCTCATCGATCATCAAATTTGGAAGGATCGAGGTAAAGAGCGAACCAGGACCCAAGACGACCATATCACTTTCAAGAATAGCTTCCACCACTTTCTTACTAGCTTTTGGACGCTCTTGATCGAAGGTATTGGTCACATAGACATGATCAATCATGCCGGTGTAGTTAGCAATGTGGCTTTCTCCTACCACTTCTTTTCCATCTTGAAAGACGGCATGAAGGGTCAAGGGACTATCACTGGAAGGATAGATCTTGCCGGTCGTATGAAAGAACTTGGTTAACAACTGCATGGCATTATAGGTCGAGCCTTGCATCTCTGAAATCCCTGCAATGATCAAGTTTCCCAAAGGGTGGCCAGCCAAAGGGCCATCATCGTCAGCAAAGCGGTATTGAAAGACCTTCTCATAAAAACGAGGCATATCTGACATGGCAACCAGCACATTTCGAAGATCCCCAGGTGGTGTCAATTTTTGGATGTTCTTCCGCAATTCACCTGAACTCCCACCATCATCTGCAACGGTTACGATGGCAGTAATATCGACCGGTTTCTTTCTCAGACTATCGAGGATAACAGAAATCCCTGTTCCTCCTCCAATAACGGTTACTTTAGGTTTTCTCATGAGCGATTCACCGTTTCTTTCCGTCTGTCCTTGTCTCTATGACTGCAATTGACCTGCCAATTTTTTTCTAAATCATGCGCTAAACGCTCTGCAAAGGCTACTGAACGGTGTTGCCCACCGGTACAGCCCATAGCGATGGTGAGAACGGATTTACCTTCTCGTTTATAAGACGGTAAAATAGGAACGATCAAGTCATGAAGGTGACGATAAAAGTCCTCTGATTCAGGGTGATCCATGACATAATCATAGACTGCTGGATCCTGACCGGTTAAATTCCGAAGTTCCAATTTATAGTAGGGATTTGGAAGAAAACGAACGTCAAACACAAGGTCAGCATCTATCGGAAGGCCATATTTAAACCCAAATGACATGACCTCAACCCGAAAATCTGGCTGATTATCTTGACTGGCAAATTGTTCTGCGATCGTTTTTCTCAGGTTACGAGGCGTCAACTCAGTCGTATCCACCACATTTTGACTGATATTTTTTAATGGTGACAAGAGTTCGCGCTCTAGGGTAATCCCATCCAAGACACGGCCATCTGCCGCTAGTGGGTGACTACGACGGGTTTCCTTGTATCGTGCTACCAACTCACTGTCAGTGGCATCCAAGAACAAGACCTTGAAATCGAGGTCTTCTTGGTTGTCCAATTCATCCAAAATGGTGCGAATTTCATTGAAAAAAGAACGGCTCCGCATGTCCACAACAACGGCTAATTTATTGTTATCCGGGCTATGACGCATGAGCTCAATAAATTTCAGCAAGAGCGCCGGTGGCATATTATCGATGGTAAAGTAACCCAAATCCTCAAACGATTGGATGGCGACGGTCTTTCCCGCACCGCTCATCCCGGTTACCATGACCAGTTGAATCTTACTTTCTGTCATTTTCTCCTCCCATAAATAAAACAGAGTGGCCTACAGTTTCCTGCTCTCCACTCTGTCTTTTTGTCTTTGAATGGTTATTAGGCTTTGATTTCCGCAATAACTTCAATTTCAACCTTCACATCACGTGGCAGGCGTGCTACTTCAACAGCAGATCGAGCTGGAAACTCTGTGGTAAAGACTGTTTTATAGACCTCATTAAAAGGTACAAAGTCATTCATATCACTTAAGAAACAAGTGGTTTTCACCACGTGGTCAAAGTCTGTCCCAGCCTCTTCCAAAATAGCCCCAATATTCTTTAAGACTTGTTCTGTTTGTTCTTGGATGGTTTCGCCAATGATTTCTCCTGTTTCAGGTGACAAGGGAACTTGTCCGCTTGCAAAGAGAAGATTACCTACAATTTTCCCTTGAACATAAGGTCCGATTGCTGCGGGTGCTTTATCTGTATGAATTGTTTTTGCCATAGTATTCTCCAAGTCTATTTACTTCTGCTGGTTTTCTTTTGCTAATTTTTCCCTTTGTAAGCGCAATTTGCGCTTAGGATTTAGCGTATTAAAGAGTTCTTCTAGTTTTTCAGCATTCCAAACATCGGCTGCTGAAACAAAATTTCCATTTTCATCTCGAAAAGATATTGGTTTATCTCCCACTGAAAAAGCCTCACTTCTTATTTGGAATCCTTGATCCGCTGGGGATCTATCCTAATCTACAAACTCAAATTCAAATTTACCGATCCGGACAATATCGCCATCTTTTGCCCCACGCGCACGGAGAGCTTCATCAACCCCCATGCCACGCAATTGACGAGCAAATTTCATGACCGCTTCATCACGATCGAAATTCGTCATATTAAAGAGTTTTTCAAGTTTTTCACCAGACAAGACCCAAGCGGCATCGTCATCCCGACTGATGTCAAAGGCTGGCTGGTCTTCATCAAAGCCATAGTAGACTTCTTCTTGGGCCATTTCGTCTTCTGAATACAAGAGGAATTCTGGCGTTTTGTCTAACAATTCTGCTGTTGCTTCTAACAAGTTGTCCAAACCTTGATGCGCCAAACTAGAGATCGGGAAGATCTGTGGCAATTCATCAAACTCATCGTAATTGGACGCCAATTTCTTCTTGAACTCTTTCAAGTTTTCTTGGCTCTCTGGCATATCCATCTTATTTGCCACGATAATCTGAGGTCGCTCCATCAAACGAAGATTATAGGTTTCAAGCTCTTTATTAATTTGAACATAGTCTTCATAAGGGTCGCGTCCTTCACTCGCCGACATATCAATAACATGCAAGATAACACGGGTGCGCTCGATGTGACGAAGGAACTGGGTTCCGAGTCCGACTCCTTGGCTAGCTCCTTCAATCAATCCAGGAAGGTCTGCGACTGCAAACGATTCACCTGATGGCGTCCGAACCATGCCCAAATTTGGAACGATGGTTGTAAAATGATAGGCACCAATTT
>JAPJPE010000121.1 GCA_030825825.1 Streptococcus sp.
AGAGCTAATGCAAGCGCAAGGTGTTTACTACAAGATGCAGACAGCTCAGCAACAGATTAGTTAAAATGTAGACAAATTATTTTTAAAGTAAAATAAGTAAAGTGATTCTGCAAAGAAATAAATATATGTTCCAATTTGTATAACGAATTAAGAAAACATTAAAACTTTCCGCCGTGAGAAAAGTGCTAGAAACACGGTTGTTTCTAGCACTCGGAATTATTGAGACCTTAGGCTCAATAATTAGTCATGGAACTTCGCAGAAGTTCGCTGACGTCCGTACTCACCTTAGGAAGGTTTTTAATAAGTCTTTATCTTCAATCTAAGCATTTTCAGATTTGAAAATGCTTTTTTCGTCAAAAAAAGCATCTAGCAAAATTGCTAGATGTTTCAAAAACCACTATTTTTTTAAACGTTTAGAACCTTATCCAAGAATTCTTTCAAACGTGGGTGTTGTGGGTTGTCGAAGATTTGGTCTGGTTTGCCGTCTTCGAGGAATTCACCATCTGCTGTGAAGATGACGCGGTTGGCTACTTGGCGGGCAAATCCCATCTCGTGGGTAACGATGATCATGGTCATGCCTTGCTCTGCCAACTCTTTCATAACGTTCAATACATCTCCAACCATCTCAGGGTCAAGGGCAGAAGTCGGTTCGTCAAAGAGCATAATATCTGGATTCATGGCAAGTCCACGTGCGATAGCCACACGTTGTTTTTGACCACCGGAAAGGCTGTTTGGATTGGCATCGGCTTTATCTGCGAGTCCAACTTTTTCCAACAATTCCATCCCAACTTTTTGAGCTTCTTCACGGGTCATCAGTTTGTGCTCTACTGGCGCAAACATAATGTTTTCAAGGACGCTCATGTGAGGGAAAAGGTTGAAGTGTTGGAAAACCATTCCGATATTTTCACGGACTAGATCAACATTGGTTTTTGGATCGGTTAGATCATATCCATTTACGGTAATTTGACCTTTTGTCACTTCTTCGAGGAGATTGAGACTCCGAAGGAAGGTCGATTTACCTGAACCGGATGGTCCGATAATACAAACCACGTCCCCTTCATAGAATTTTGTTGAAATTCCTTTTAGGACCTCATTTTCACCGTAGTATTTATGGAGGTCATGGACATCAATTTTTAATTTAGCCATTAGTTAGCCCTCTTTTCTAATTTTTTTGCAAATCGTGTTAGCAAGGTGATAATCACGAGGTAGAAGACGGCAAGGATCGCATACATCTTGAAACTTTGGTAGTTTCGAGCGATGATGATCTTACCAGTTTGGAAGAGTTCTACCAATCCGATCGCAGAAACGATCGTCGTATCTTTCAGGGCAATGACGAATTGGTTAACAAAGTTTGGAAGCATGAGTTTGGTTGCTTGTGGCAAGATGATCTTACGCATGGTCTTGCCGTAGGAGATTCCCAGGCTTCGGCTGGCTTCCATCTGTCCAATCGGTACAGCTTGGATCCCCCCACGAACAATTTCTGCAATATAGGCAGCAGCATTGAGGGAGAGGGCGATGGTACCTGCAACAAAGTCGTTGATTGGGGATTGATGACCTGTGACCGATTCAATCAAGTTTGGAATTCCCCAGAAGATGAAGGCAGCAAGGATCATCAATGGGATCCCACGAATAACATCGACAAAGATTTCTGCTGTCCAGCGGAGCCACTTATAAGGGCTAACACTAAACATCCCAAAGATAACACCGATCACCATAGCAATCGCGAAAGAGAGAAGTGCAAGGGCTAGAGTCACACCCAAACCACTTAACAATTGTTTGTAATTGTTTTGGAGCAAGCCCCAGATCGTTGTTTCATCTGCTGTTGTACTTGAAGTACTTGATTTGCTATCTGCTTTAAGGTATTTATCGAGAATCTTTTGGTATTGACCGCTTTTCTTCAAGTTTGCAAGACCGTTATTGAACATTTCGATCAATTCAGGATTTTCACCTTTTTTAACGGCAAATGCTAGTTGACCACTTGGAGTTCCTTCGATAGGTGTTTTGAATTTACGTCCTTGTTTAATAGCGTATTTGATCACCGGTTCGTCATCCATAATCGCAGCGACAGAACCTGAGTTCAAGCTATCATACATAGAAGCCCCGTCAGAGAATGTTTTGATCTTGTAGCCATATTTATTTTTATTCTTTTCAAGGAAGGTCTGCGATGCAGTTCCGTTTTTAACACCGACCGTCTTACCTTTTAGGTCATCGTAAGAATCAATCTTGCTATCCTTTTGGACTGCAAGAATAGAGTTAGCAGTATAATATGGTTCAGAAAAATCAAATGTTTCTTTCCGAGCATCGGTCACGGTCATCCCTGCGATCATTCCTTGCGCATGACCAGATTGGACATCACTTACCGCAGCGTCAAATCCAGGGTTATCAATTTCAATGGTAAATCCTTGGTCTTTGGCAATGGCCTTGATCAAGTCCATATCGATCCCTGTATACTTATTTTTCCCATTCTGGAAAACGAATGGTGCAAAGGAAGAATCACTTGAGATACTATATTTTGATTTTTTGGGAGTTGCTTTTTGACCAGCAGGAGTAGTTGTTGTTGGAACAGCACTGTTACTTGATGATTGACTTTCACCGGTCCATTTCTTGATGATCTCATCAAGTGTTCCATCAGCTTTCATTTGAGCGAGGGCCTTGTTAAATTCAGTGATCAACTTTTCATGATTTCCACCTTTTTTAACACCAAAGGCAAAGCCACCGACTGCTTCCCCGTCCATATTGATCGCTAGGTCCTGACCCTTTTGGATGGCGTATTGAATGACGGGTTGATCATCCATGACTGCATCCACTGCACCAGCTGTTAAACTATTGTACATGAGATCACCCGTATCAAAAGTCTTGATCTTGTAGCCGTACTTGTCCTTGTTTTTATCGAGGAAGCGTTGAGCTGCAGTACCGTTTTTAACACCGACGGTCTTCCCTTTTAATTGGCTGTACTTCGTGATTTTGTCAGCTTTCTTCGTCGCAATGACAACTTTTGTATCGTAGTAAGTATCAGACATGGTGAAGACTTTTTCGCGTTCAGTTGTTTTGGTCATTCCGGCCATAATGGCATCCGCTTGACCAGCTTGGACAGCATTGACTGCAGCATCAAATCCAGGGAAGGATTTATCTAAATCCCAGCCATTGATTTCAGCGACCTTGTCCAAGATTTCTACGTCAATTCCTTTATAGGTTTGATCTGAATCTTTAAATTCAAATGGTGCATAAGCTGTGTCGAAAACGACCTTGATCGTCTCAGCATGAGCATGACCAGCGAATGCAACGAATGGAAATAAGAAAAGCAAATAGGCTAGTAATTTTTTCTTCATTTCTGTCTCCTTTTTCTTCATTTCTCTTTGGGTGTTTGACCCATGAGTGCATTGACCAAAGGATGGCCTGAAAAAACAAAACATTCATACCAAATAGAGTATGAATGATCTTATGTTTTTCTATAAAAGCTATTATATCAGAAAAGTATCAGTTTAGCAAGAAAAATCAACCTTTGATGTCAGGTTTTCTAACATGAGGTGGTGTTGCAGGTCTGGATTTTCTTTGCTACAATGGACCTATCAGATAAATGGAGGTTACTAGATGAAGAAAGGGTTGATCATTCAGGGTATCAAAACGAAAACTTCAGTGTCAGTTTTCGTTTCTACACTATTCTACGTGTTTTTAGCTTCCTTCTTTATAGAAGGGGGACTATGGCTCAGTAGTGAATTGGTGGGACCATTTTCCATTGCAATAGGTTATTTAACCGAGTTCTTCTCACCAGGAAATGGGGTTGCAAGTATTCAAGAGTTTTTCTACCATTATATTCTCTATTATGAGCTCTTCAGTTTTGTATTTATTCTCTTACTCTTTATTTTTTGGGTGAAAGTAATAGAGAAGAATTCCTTATCAACTTTAGGTTTTGTAAAAAAGAACTGGCTCAAGTATCTAGGTTGGGGAATCTTGATTTCCCTTCTTCAAATGGGTGTGATTGCCCTTGTCTACCAAGTGGGCGGAATCGGGACTTTTGAGCTGAATGAATTAAGTTTAGAACCTATTCTCTTTATTCTAGGTTTATTCCCATTTTGGCTCCTTCAAGGAGGGACTGAAGAAGTAGCGACGCGGGGTTGGCTCCTGACTCGGATTGCTGCAAGAACCAATCTTCCCTTAGCAATCGGGATTTCTAGTAGTCTCTTTGGCATTCTTCATCTGGGAAATTCAGGAGTGACCTTCACATCTCTACTGAATATTGTCCTTGATGGGGTGCTGGCTGCTCTGCTTTTTATCTATACGGATAGTATTTGGCTAGTGGTCGCCCAACACGGCACCTGGAACTATGTACAAGGCAATCTCCTTGGTTTTCAAGTCAGTGGAACGGGGGCAGACGCCTCTATCTTCAGCTTTACTATGGGGTCAGGACCTGACTGGCTGACCGGAGGAGCATTTGGAGCGGAAGGATCGATCATCACAACTCTGGTTCTTCTTGTATCCCTAGTGATTGTCTATCGCTTAGGGGAGAGGAAAGAAAAGTTTGATGACTAACCTCTGTGTAATGTCTGAAAGT
>JAPJPE010000122.1 GCA_030825825.1 Streptococcus sp.
TCCGTCCGATTTCGTAAACGCGTTCCATCCCACCAACAATCAAACGTTTCAAGTGGAGCTCAGTCGCGATACGAAGCACCATGTCAATATTTTGCGCATTGTGGTGAGTGATAAATGGTTTGGCAGCAGCACCCCCAGCTTCATTGTGAAGCACAGGTGTTTCCACTTCAAGGAATCCTTGACCATCTAAATAACGACGGATTTCAGAAATAATTTTTGAACGAGTTACGAAACGTTCGAAGCTTTCACGGTTTGAAATCAAATCCAAATAACGTTTGCGGTAGATGGTTTCCACATCTGAAAGTCCGTGGAATTTTTCTGGCAAGGGACGAAGGGCTTTTGATAAATGCGTAATGTGAGTAGCTTTAATTGAAAGCTCACCCATGTCTGTCCGCATCACTTCTCCTTCTACCCCGAGGAAATCACCAAGGTCTGCTTTTTTGAAGATTTCGTAGTTTTCTTCTCCAACAGCATCCTTACGAACGTAAATTTGGATTTGACCTTCTCGGTCTTGAAGATGGGCAAAGCCAACCTTTCCTTTTCCACGTTTTGTTACAAGACGACCGGCAATAATAGCTGTTTCGTTCAAGTCGTGGAGTTGTTCTTTATCTAATTCTGAATATTTTTCTTTTAATTGACCTGAATTTGCAGTACGTTCGAATCGCTTTCCAAATGGATCGATTCCTTGTTCACGAAGGGCCGCCATTTTCTCACGACGGACAATCTGCTGGTCATTTAATTCTTCCATATGTTCAGTAGTCATTTGGAACCTCCTAAGTTATTCTCCCCTATTCTATCATATTTAGACTAGAAATTCACTAATATTTACCAATTAAACAAAAATAAGATGGAAGAAAAAATGCAGCTTCTTGACTGAATACTCAAAAACATCAGAACACCGTCGTTGACTCCCCAAACAGCATGAACTATCTAAGGCAAGATAATTAAAAAGGTTTCGATATACTATTCAACAAAAACATAAAAAAGGAGCGTGGAGAATCTTGCACCATTCATCCTGACTCGCTCCTATTTTTTTATTCATAACGCAGTGCTTCAATAGGGTTTAACTTAGAAGCCTTATTTGCTGGTAAAATCCCAAAGATAATGCCAACAAATGCAGAGAAAATAATACTACCGATAGCAACATTTAAGGAAATAATCGGCGGTCCTTCTAGGGAGGATGCAGCAAGTGTAGTAATCAAGCTATTCACACCATAAGCAAGGCCAAGTCCAATTAGCCCACCAATGATGGTCAAGACCATAGACTCAATCAAAAATTGAACCAGAATCTTACCTCGAGTTGCTCCCAATGCTTTTCGAAGACCAATTTCTCTCGTCCGCTCAGTGACAGAAACCAACATGATATTCATGACTCCAATCCCACCAACCAAGAGGGAAATCCCTGCAATAGCCCCAATTACTGTCGTCATAATTCCTACTACTTTATTGGTTTCCTCTAAGATGCTATCTAAATTAAAGATTTGGAATTCTCCTTGGCGAACACCTGAAAGTTCTGTTAGCTTTTGAGCAGCTTCGATCCCAACAGATTTGATTTCTTTCACATTTGGAACGTGAACGACGATGTTCTGAATCTCGTCTGTTCCAAATTCAGAAGCTAGCTGGGTATTGGCCATTAGGGCACTACCACCTGAAGAAGCTCCATAGAGGGCAGTCCCTGCATTTGGATCCTTGAAAATTCCAACGACGCGATAATTGTTGTCCCCAACAGAGACCACCTGATTCAGTGGATTTTCCGTTCCAAATAATTGTTGAGCCAAGCCTTCATCAAGAAGCACTACCCGTGAGAAATTACTATAGTCTGCAGGCGTTAATTTTCGGCCAGATAGGAGTTCCACCTTCTTGACAGAAAAATAGGTCTCATTTACCCCTTGGATATTCACCCCGTCTGCTTTTTTCTTTTGAAAAGCAATGGTTGCATTGGAGGTATTGCCTACATAATAGCCATCGATTCCTTGAATCTTGGTTAATTCCTTGACCCAAGATTCTTGCACAACTGGTGGTGCTTCTTTGACTTGACCATCAATATCTTCAGCATTTTCTCCCTCGATATCTGATGGAGCAGCCATCCCTCGATCCTCAGCTGCAGGGCCACTTTCGCTTCCGCCTTCTCCTGTTTCCTCAGAGGGACCAATATTGATCCCAGTCACATAACCACTCTTATTGGGAGAATAGGAGATTTGTACATATTCTTGGTCCTTGGTAAAAGTCTTGGTGACACCAGCTTTCATGCCATCTCCAAGAGCCATGATGACAACAACAGAGGCAACTCCTATAATGATCCCCACCATGGTCAAGAAAGACCGTAATTTATGGCTCATAATCGAGCTGATCGCAAATTTCCAATTTTGCATTAGGTCCCCCTTTCCAGCTTGCTATCTGAGGAGATCACTCCATCACGAATGACAATGCGACGATGAGCAAAAGCTGCAATTTCTGGTTCGTGTGTAACCATGATAATGGTCTTTCCTTCTTGGTTCAGCTTAGTTAACAAGTCCATTATTTGCTCTCCCGTCTTAGTATCTAGGGCACCAGTCGGCTCATCTGCTAAGACGATGGCTGGCTGATTGACGAGAGCTCGAGCTATCGCAACCCGCTGTTTTTGACCTCCAGAGAGTTCCGAAGGCAAATGGTGCATGCGAGAATGAAGCTCTACCTTTTCAAGATATTGTTCAGCTAATTCCTTTCTTTTAGCAGGATGAACCCCTGCATAAATGAGAGGGAGTTCTACATTTTGAAAGGCATTGAGCTTGGAGAGAAGAAAGAATTGTTGAAAGACAAAACCAATCTGTTCATTTCGAACACGCGCTAATTTTTTCTCACTGAGATTTCCGACTTCCTGGCCTTCTAGGAAATATTCTCCACTGGTCGGCCTGTCCAACAAGCCAATGACGTTCATCAAGGTTGATTTTCCTGAGCCAGATGGGCCCATAATGGCCACAAACTCGCCCTCTTCGACTTCTAAATCGATATCTTTTAAGACACGAAGTTCCTGGTCTCCATTTTTATAGGTTTTATTGATTCCTTTTAGTTCAATCAATTTTGTCATATTTTCCGATCTCTTTTCCATCTTCCAGTTTCTCATTAGGATTCACAATAACTTGGGCATCTTTCTTCAACCCTGACAAGATTTCCTGGTTTTCTGCATCGGCGTTACCAAGCGTCACTTTTACTTTCTTAGCCTTACCATTTTCGACCGTCCATACATAACTCGTATCTCCATCAGCCATGACACTGGTCACGGGAACAAGTGGATGTTGAGTAGAACTTTTGACTTCAATATTGACAGAAAAGCCTTGTTTGAGTTCCCCAATGTCACTGGTAATATCTACTGTGAATGGGTACTTGGCTCCCCCACTTCCTTGTGTTCCACCTGCTGCGTTGGCACCTGCTTGACCCGCGTCAGTCGGATAGTTGGCTACATAAGAAATCTTTCCTGTCCAGGTTTTATCCGGATAAACTTTGGAAGTGAGAACCACTTCCTGACCTTCAGAGATATTGGCCAAATTGTATTCAGACAATTCTCCTTTGACTTGTAAGTGACCGTTGCTCACAATATGTACCAGAATTTGATTGGTACCCGTGGTTGATTTTGAAACATCTTTATTGACTTCAACGACAGTGCCATCTGTATTACTCTTGACTGTCGTCGCATCCAGAAGTGCCTTAGCCTTGTTCATATTATCAACCGCATCAGACTTGGCATCTCGTAAATCGCTTGCTTGAGAATCAACAGTGCGTTGGGTCTGTGAAGCTGACTTGGCATCTGCTTCTTCATCTCCTGTCGTATCAATGGTCACACCATTTGTCAGTAAATCATTTAACTGACGATCTGCCTTATTGACAGCACGAACGGCTGCATCGTAAGCTGTTTGGGCCTCCGTACTGCTATATTGAACGATTGGCTGACCGGCCGTCACTTGATCTCCTACATTGATCAAAATCGACTGCAAATCACCTTTGGTTCCATCAAAATAGACATACTGCTCCTGATTAGCAGTGACCTTCCCAGTTAACAAGACAGAAGAAGCGATCGAGCCATCCTTGACCGTTTGCACCATTGGAGTTTCTTTCGTGATTGCTTGATCAGAAGTACTTGGATGTGAAAACATCATCACACTTCCTGTTCCAATCACCGCAATTGCCGCACCTGCAGCTGTAAATAGTTGCCATTTTTTCAATTTCTTCATCGTTTTTCTCCATCAAAGAAAGCGTTTTTTTCTATACCATAGTATACCATATTTCCTTACTTTTCTATCTAAAATTGACACAGCAAAATGAAATTTAAATACTTGGTAACATGCTAAACCCTTGACTTTTGTAACAATTGATATTACAATCAAACTGAAATCCCATTTAGGAGGAAAACATGAAAGAATTTGATATTATTTCAATCGGTGGAGGTAGTGGAGGAATCGCTACG
>JAPJPE010000123.1 GCA_030825825.1 Streptococcus sp.
GTCCGAACCATGCCCAAATTTGGAACGATGGTTGTAAAATGATAGGCACCAATTTTTGGTTTGGCTGAAGTAATGACACTAAGAAGGGTTGATTTCCCAACAGAAGGAAAGCCAACCAAACCAACGTCTGCCAAGACCTTGAGTTCTAATTCGAGTTCGCGTTCCTGACCAGGCTCCCCATTCTCAGAAATCTCTGGGGCTGGATTTTTAGGAGTGGCAAAACGAATGTTTCCACGTCCGCCACGGCCACCGTGGGCAACAATGTACTCTTGTCCATTCTCGACTAGGTCCGTAATGACCTTGCCAGTCTCAGCATCTCGGACTGTCGTTCCTTGCGGTACTCGCACATAGAGATCTTCTGCTCCCCGTCCGTGCATCCCTTTGGTCATTCCTTTTTCCCCATTTTGGGCTTTGAAATGCCGGTTATAACGGAAGTCCATCAAGGTACGCAAGCCTTCGTCTACAACGAAGATGACATTGCCACCACGACCTCCATCACCACCCCAAGGTCCGCCATTAGGGACATATTTTTCACGGCGAAAGGCCACCATGCCATCGCCGCCATTTCCAGCCTTGACCTTAATCTTGGCTGTATCTAAAAACATACTCATAAATAGATGATTTCCTTTATTTCTGTGTGCGTCTTAGTAAGAAAGAGCACCAATTGCGGTTGCAAAGATTGCACCAACCGTTACAATCAACATAATCACAATGACCACCATCGTGATCATTTCAAATGGTGTTTTTTTACGTTTTCCGTTATCTCCAAAAGCCACTTCTAATACCTCGATTACTATAAATTCATTAGCCCTATTTTACCACGAAATAGGGGATTTTTCAAATCGAGCCTACACAAAAAGACCAGACAGAAGTCTGATCTTTCATTGATCATTTTAAGAATCTTTTCTTACACGTAAAATACCAACCGATAGAACTGCTAGAAAGACACCCATGATAAGAACCACCGGTGTCATCTTTTCACCTGTACTTGGAAGAACTTTTTTCTTACCAGGTTTTGGGGCTTCTTCTTTAACAGAAGATGAAGATGATTTCAATGAAGAACTTGATGTGGATGTTGAGTTCGATTTAGAACTGGAACTCGTTGAAGATGATGAGCTTGATGAAGAACTAGAGCTTGATGAAGAGCTAGAACTTGATGAAGAACTAGAGCTTGATGAAGAACTAGAGCTTGATGAAGAACTAGAACTTGATGAGGAGGTTGAGCTAGGTGTCGGTGGTGTTTGTTCTTTCTCACCTAATCCCTCTCCGGTTCCTGATTCCAATCTCAATTCACGGGTTAAACTACGCGGTGCTGGGAAATTGGTTGCCGTCCATTTTAATGTATTATGGACAATATCACCGACTTTAGTTCCAGGAGCTACTTTTGTAGAATATTCAATATACATTGGCCAATTGTAATTATCACCAAATTCAATTGTAAAACCAATGATCTTTCCATCTGCATTCTTATCGAAAACAGCTTTTTTAGTAAAGTTATCAAGAACTGGAAGATTTAAAATCTGCGCTTCGTTCTTGATGCCACCTGCTACAGGATTATACCGAACAGCACGCAAGCTACCTTCAACTAGAGTTAAACCATCTCCAAATTGGTCTTTAATGACCATTCCACGAAGGATATCTTGACGAGCATTTAAGAGAATACGCCATTTGACAATGGTCGGATCAGACTTATCTTGGTAGCCGTATTTCATCTCGTATTCTCCAGCTTCCCCATCTGTCTTTTCATAATTCAATGAAAAATCCGTATTTCCAAGTTTAAATTTGATTGGAGATGTTTTTGTAACTACTTCTGAATCGACTTTTACATCAAAATGAAGAGCAACTCGTTTGTTGAGTGGATGAGATGCGAAATAATCATTAAAGGTAACGGTCACTGTTTTCTTACCTGTATCAACGACCGCTTTCCCCACAGTTTGACCATTTGATTGACCTTCCTCAAGAACATTGAATTCCAATGCTGTGTAGAGGGTTAATTCTTTTGGTAAGCTAAGTGTTAAAGTATCACCAGCTTGAATGGCTTGCGAATCAGGGAAGGTCAAAGAAATGCTTGCTGACAATTTTTCATTCGTCAACACCTTGCTGCCATTCGTTAAAGGATTGCCATCTTTCGTTAAGCTTGCTGTCTGTGTATAAGATGAGACTTCTGCGGCCTGAATTGTTTTAGTCAAACCAGCTGTGAATAGAATCGTTAGCACTAAGACAAGTGACCATACAATTTGACGGACCTGTTTCATAATTTCCTCCTCTGCTCGCCTATTTGCGAGCCATGTTTTTTACAAGATTAAAGTCCGATTTCGGCTTGAACAACTGCAGCAATGGTATCCACATAGTAGTCTACTTCTTCATGAGTTGGTGCTTCTGCCATCACACGAAGGAGGGGTTCGGTTCCACTTGGACGCACAAGGATACGACCATTTCCTGCCATTTCCGCTTCCATTTTTTCAATGATTTCACGAATAGCAGGCACTTCCATCGCCTTGTCTTTCATGCTATTTTCAACTCGGATATTAACAAGCTTTTGTGGGTAAATGGTTACTTCTGCAGCCAATTCAGATAATTTCTTACCAGTTTCTTGCATGATTTTGGTTAATTGAACGCCTGTTAATTGGCCATCCCCAGTCGTGTTGTAATCCATGATGACTACATGACCGGACTGTTCCCCACCAAGGTTATACCCAGATTTGCGCATTTCTTCGACCACATAACGGTCTCCAACAGCTGTGATTTCTTTTTGAATCCCCTTCGCATCTAATGCCTTGTGGAAACCGAGATTGGACATGACGGTTGTAACGATCGTATTTTTTTCAAGCAAGCCCTTGCTTGAAAGATACGAACCGATGATGTACATGATCTTATCCCCGTCTACGATTTCTCCATTTTCATCCACTGCAATCAAGCGATCACTATCTCCGTCAAAGGCAAGACCAATCGCTGCACCTACTTCTTTCACTTTCTCTTGCAAGTGTTCTGGGTGAGTAGAGCCAACCCCATCATTGATGTTCAAACCATCTGGGTTTTCACCGATGACGGTCAATTGAGCTCCTAAATCTGCAAAGATTTGACGAGCACTGGTAGAGGCTGCACCATTTGCTGTATCTAAGACCACGTGCATGCCCTCGAGTTGGACACCTGTCGATACAAGGAATTCTTGATACTTACGCAAGCCTTCTGGATATTCCATGACCGTTCCTAAACCTTGCGCACTTGGACGTGGAAGGGTATCTTCAGCGGCATCAAGCAAGGCTTCAATTTCAAGCTCGCGATCATCATCCAATTTGAAACCATCACCACCAAAGAATTTGATTCCATTGTCCAAGGCTGGATTGTGGCTAGCAGAAATCATAACGCCGGCGCTGGCTTTTTCCGTACGAACCAGATAGGCAACACCTGGCGTTGCAATCACACCCAACTTATAAACGCGAATCCCAACTGATAAGAGACCAGCGATCAAAGCATGCTCCAGCATTTCACCAGAAATACGCGTATCACGTCCAACAAACACCAAAGGTGTCTCTTCTTCATGTTGGCTCAACACGTAACCACCGAAACGACCCAACTTAAAGGCTAATTCTGGCGTTAATTCTACATTTGCTTCTCCACGGACACCGTCCGTTCCAAAATATTTACCCATTTTTGATTACCTTTTTACTTTCTAATTACTTGAACTGGAAGAGGTCGACGACGAACTGCTAGAGCTTGACGTAGACGAGCTACTCTTTGTGGTCACTTGTATCCGTGTTTCACTCGGATTAACCAAGCCTGGTAGAATATTTCCTTGAGCATCCACTGCATTTAAGGAAATGGTTCCACTATAATTTCCACTGATGATCTCACTGGATGGGAAGACTGCTTGGACATGATCAATACGACTTAAGGTTTCTTGATCACTCGTCACTTCCACCTTAGTTTTTTCAAGAGAAATATCCGTTACCGTAATTCCATCCACAATTTGATTATCCGGGATCGTGGCTCTAACTGCAAACGATTTTCTCGCTTTCTTCCCAATTTTTACAGAAACTTTCTGAGGTTCTACGGTTGCTGTCAAACCAGCTGGAAGATCTTCCACAATCAACGGCACTTCAACGGTACCTTCCTTGACCTTACGAAGATCCGCTACCACGCGAAACTTCCTAGTTCCCGGTTGCATCTCACTTGCAAGTGCGACCCGGTTTGAACCCTTTAGAAAGACTGTTACCTCGGATGTCAAGCCACTGACAAAATATGTCTTGTCATTATACTTGGCATCAATTGGAATATTGGTCAAGGTATTGGTGTAGGTCTCTGAGCTCACTTGTCTAGCGCTACTATTATTTTGAAAATTAAAGGAAGATGCATTGATAAACAAGATAAAGGACAATAAGACGGAGGCTAAAACATAAAGAAATTCTTTTT
>JAPJPE010000124.1 GCA_030825825.1 Streptococcus sp.
GTCGGCTCCAAGAGACGATTGACCATCTTGAGCATGGTGGTCTTTCCAGATCCTGAAGGACCCACTAACACCATAAATTCTCCATTTTCAATGCGGAGATTAACATCTTTTAAAATGTTTTTATCCGTGTAGCGCAAGGCTACATGTTTGTATTCAATCATAAATCATCCTCAAGCAACTAACTGTCTTTCTTTCAAAACATCTATTAAACTCATAGCTGGACGTCCTAATACCTTTTCGACATCTTTTAAAACTCCGGCTTGTTCCCCAGCTTTAATCGCTGTATAGGTACTGACCCAAGCATCGTACTCCCAGTTTTGTGCTGGCCATTTTTTCCGTGACTCATAAGCTTCTTCTACTGATTCATCTACATACGTGATGGTCTTACCGGTCTCTTTTGAGAGCAGCGCTACGATCTCTTCCATGGAAAGTTCCTCTGGTCCTGTTAGATTCAAGGTTTGATTTTCCCATTTCTTAGCATGTGAGAGAATCTCCGCTGCAACACTAGATGTGTCCTTACGGGCAACTGCTGAAACCTTCCCACTTCCTGCTGGACCACGAATTTCTCCATTTTCAAGAGCAATATCTATCAAGAAGTCCAAGTAAAAATTATCTCTCAAAAAAGTGTAGGTGAACCCTAACTCCTTGATATAGGCTTCCGTCTGGGCATGATCTCGAGACAAGGTAAATGTTGCTTTTTCATCCGCTCCGTAAAAGGAGGTATAGACGATATGCTGCACCCCCGCAAGCTTTGCGGCATCTAAAAAACTCGTGTGTTCCTCAACACGCTCTGGATTTTCCCGAGCAGAGACCATCAATAAGACATCGATACCCTTTAAGGCCTCAACTACCTCTGGAGTATTGGCATACACCATCTTACGAATTTCCGCTGACGCGTAGACTGTTGCCCGCTCTGGACTTCTTGCTAGATGGATAGAAGCAATTCCCTTTTTATCGACAAGATCAGCCACATAGGAACCTAATTTCCCTGTTACACCTGTAATTCCAATCATAACTGTTGCCTCCTTTCCCTAGATGTCATTTTCTTTAGCTATTAGATTTGTGATAATCCGCTCTTGATAGGCTTCAAATTCTCGGATTTCTTGATCTGAAAAGCCTTGGTAGAAAATCTCGCCCAGTTCTTTGCTGACACGATCTCCAATTTCCTTTTGCGCCCAACCGAGGTCTGTCAAAGAAATATATTTTTTCCTTTTATCCTGCGTGCAAGGTTGAATCGTAACCAAGCCTTGTTCTTCCAATTTCTTAACCATACTGGTCAATGTATTATTAGCTAGACCCGTCGCAAGAGCGATATCTGTCGCAGTAGCGCACCCCAACTCTTGCTTCCACAAAATCGTTAAAATTTTCCCTTGTTCACTTCTATATTGAGCATCTGGTTCCTTGCTCAAGAGTTTTTGAAAAAGTCGCCCGTTCAATAAGCGTATCTGTAAAGCTTGGTAGCCCCCTTGCATCTTGTCCATTTTGTCTCCTTTTTATTTCTATATCGAAATATCAAAGTCATTGTACCACTGCTTATTACATCTGTCAACTATTTCGATATAGAAATAGTATTTTTTTGACAAGAAGCTCTTCAAAAGATTCTTGCACAGCTCCAAATGACCAGACTTTTTTACCCCTTTTACACAAACTTCTTTGGAATACGGTCAAAAATTCGCTATAATAGTAACAAATGTTAAACTCCTTTTGTAACGACACTTGGTTTTACGATGTGGTAATCTGTTAACTGTATGATAGAAAGATCGGAGTATTTGTGATGCATATCCCAGATAATTATTTGAGTCCTGCAAGTTGTGCCCTCTTAGCTGTAGCGGCTGCCCCTGCGATTGGCCTATCCATTGCCAAAGTCAAAGTTCAATTAAAGGAAAATAAAGAGTTGGCCCCTATGCTTGGCGTCGCAGCCTCTTTATCCTTCTTGTTAATGATGTTTAATGTTCCAGTTCCAGGGGGGACAACGGCACACGCTGTTGGTGGTGCCCTTCTGGCTATCCTGATTGGTCCCTATGCGGCTTCCCTGGCCTTATCTGTCGCCTTGATCCTCCAGGCCTTCTTATTTGGAGATGGAGGAATCCTAGCCCTTGGAGCCAATATCTTCAATATGGCTGTTGCCATGCCTTTTATCGGCTATGGGATTTACAGTTGGTTCCGCAAACACCATCATGAATCTCTTGGAGTGATCGTGGGTTCCTATGTCGCCATCAACGCCGCAGCTCTCTTAACAGGGATTGAACTTGGCTTGCAACCCTTGATTGCATCCGAAGCTGGACAACCCCTCTACAACCCTTATGGATTAGAAGTCACGATTCCTGCCATGATGGCTGCCCACCTTGTGGTCGCCGGCTGGGTCGAAGCCTTCTTCACCTATGTGATTTACCGCTTTGTCAAACAAGTGGCCCCATCTGAATTGTATACACCAAGTACCAAAAATACGACTTCATTTGTCAAAAAAATCCGCTGGGTCCTCTTGGGGCTAATCATTTTGAGCCCTCTCGGTCTCCTAGCAGAAGGAACGGCTTTTGGAGAATGGTCTTCTGAAGAATTAGGATCCTTGCTCAAGGGGAAGGTCCCAGCTGGTATCAAAAATGGATTTGCTTTTGAAGCCTTGTTCAGTGATTACACCATTCCTGGAACTAAAATTGCGATTGGCTATATCCTATCAGCCATTACAGCTGTTCTTATTTTCTATATCATTAGCAAAATGATTCGATCAATAAACGGAGCAAAAACTTCTCATGCGTAAACTTCCTGACTGGCTCCTTCAAGAGCAAGCGACTCTAGAAGCTTCCAAAAGCCATCACTATTTACAAATGAACCTTCACACATTGCGCCATTTTCTTGGCAAAATGAAACAAACGACACCCGCATTCAAGGCCAAAACTTCCTCTTGGATGCGGCTCGTTTACTTTTTAACCCTAGCCATTCTCATTACAACAGCCCACCATACGATCCAGCTCTGGATCCTCGGCATCCTCTTACTACTTCACATTGCCATGCTTCCAGGAGAAGCCCTTCTTCACCTGTTTAAGGTCCTCGTCAAGGTCCTTCTTTTCTCTGCCATTGTGATTTTACCGAGTATCTTATTTCAAGGATTTCAAAATGGTGGACTCTTTTTGTTGCGTGCAGGGATCATTGTTCTCAATATTTCTCTCTTTTTAGCCACTACCACAAGCATCCAACTGGTGGAGGCCCTAAGGCAGTTGCATGTCCCAAAAACCTTTGTCCAGACCATTGATATCACCCTAAAATATAGTTATATTTTGGGAAAACACCTTCACCAACAAATTGAGTGTGTGCAACTTAGGACCGTTGGTCAAAAAGTGAGCCTCCATCTTTTTGGTTCTCTGCTGGGTCTCTTGTACCTCTCAACAAAGAACCATACCAAAGAGGTCTACGAGGCCATGTTGCTGAGAGGATATGGCATGGACAGGAAACAAAAAGAGCCCTTCTGTTGGAAAAAAGAAGATGGCCTTTTACTACTGGAATTAGTCTTCCTTATCGCCGTCACCACTCTACTCCGTTAGAAAGGATAGCCTATGATTACCATTCAAGATGGAAATTACCACTACACAGATGAGATTGGAATCCACGATATCCAACTACAGATCAACCAAGGAGAAACGATCGCTTTGATGGGACCAAATGGAGCAGGAAAATCCACACTTTTTAAAATTCTAGTTGGACTTTTACCCCTGTCTTCTGGTCACTACCACTTTAAGGATTGGACGATTGATGACACTTTCTTAAAAGATCCCCATCGTGCTGGTCAGTTATTTCAACAAGTCGGGCTTATTTTTCAAAATAGCGATACGCAACTCTTCAACACAAGCGTCTATGATGAACTCGCTTTTGGCCCACGTCAACTCGGCTTAGCTGCAGTTGAAATCGACCAACGCGTCAATGATACACTCGCTCTTTTAGAGATTGAACACCTGAGAGATCGCATTCCCTACCATCTCTCCGGAGGGGAAAAGAAGCTAGTCGCTATCGCCAGTGTCCTTACCATGAATCCTAGTCTTTTGCTATTTGACGAGCCCTTTAACGGCCTCTCCCCCAAATACCAAAAGCTGATCGTCGCCCTGCTCCAAGATCTCAAAACAGCAGGAAAAACAATTGTGATTTCCTCCCACCATTTCGACCAAATCGCTCCGATTGTGGAACGGGTTCTGCTCTTTTCAGAGGAACACACCATTACAGGCAGCTACGATCGAGCTGATTGGGAACATCATCCTGATATTCAACAATCGTTTTCGACATGTTAAAAAGCCTCGGTAGGATTCTTCCTACCGAAGCTTTTTTTGATGAAAGAGATAAGGGTTAATGTCCTTTATGCTTGTCTCTTCGTTTTT
>JAPJPE010000125.1 GCA_030825825.1 Streptococcus sp.
GACCGCACGTCATGTGGACGATGAACCCTATGGTGGGGGGCAAGGTATGCTCTTACGTGCTCAGCCGATTTTCGATGCCTTTGATGCGATTGAGAAAAAGAATCCGCGCGTGATCTTACTGGATCCTGCTGGTAGGACCTTTGATCAAAGTTATGCAGAAGAATTAGCTCAAGAAGATGAATTGATCTTTATCTGTGGCCATTATGAGGGTTACGACGAGCGGATCAAGACCTTGGTGACAGATGAGATTTCACTGGGGGATTATGTCCTGACAGGTGGGGAACTTGCTGCCATGACCATGATTGATGCGACAGTCCGCTTGATTCCAGAAGTGATCGGCAAAGAGTCCAGTCACCAGGATGACAGTTTCTCTTCTGGCCTTCTAGAATACCCTCAATACACACGGCCTTATGAATACAGAGGAATGACGGTTCCTGATGTCCTCATGAGTGGCCACCATGAAAAAATCCGTCAATGGCGCCTCTATCAGAGTTTGAAAAAGACCTTGGAGCGTCGCCCTGACCTGCTAGAAAACTACGAATTGACAGCAGAAGAAGTGAAGATGTTGGAACAAATTAAACAAGAAGACTAACAGCGTCAGCTGTTTTTCTTTTGCCCCAAAATTTTATGAAAAAAACTTTTTAAACCTACTAGTTATTGGTAACAAAATGTGGTATGCTAGGGGGTAGAGAAACTTCAAGAAAATGATTCAGTTTTGGGGGTGAGTTTAATGGGAAAGAAATTAGGAAAATCGGTTTTTACGACAGGAGTTGCGACGACAACGGTACTGTCTGGAATGTTTCATCATAAGGCTAGTGCGGAAGAGGTCAAGCAAAATGAAAATGCAGAAACCAATAGCACTGAGGTAGTTGAGAAGCCTATTACAGTCGATGAGTTGAAGCAAATTACAGCTCAAAAAGGGCAAGTGGTGAAAGATGTCCACTACCAAGAGCAAAAAGTGATCGATGCTCAGACGGATGTTAGGGCGGCTGGTCAAGAGTTGGAAGAAAAGAAAGCTGAAGTGACAGAGGCGGAAAACCTTATCGCAACGACTTCGAATGCACAAGTTCAGAAAGCTGAAAATGACGTTAAGGTGGCGCAAGCCTATGTGACCATCGAAGAAAATAAGGTTCTAGAGGCGGAAGCTGCACATGACCAAGTCGTAGAGGCTGTTCGTCAACAAGAAAACCAGGTTACTGCTCAGGAATCTTTGGTCGATGTAGCACAAAATGAATTGAACCAAGCAAAAGCGCCGATTTCTAATGATGAGAATGTGCTAAACCAAGCCTTGGTGGAGCAAAGTCAAGTCGAGCAAAGTATTCGAGAATCTCAGAGTTATCTCGCGACCTTGCAAGCGAATCAGCAGAATGGGTCTGACACAGTGGCTCAAATTGAGAGCGATATTCAATTGGCTCAAACGCGTCTGACAGATTTGAAAGCTGTCATCGCAACCAAGGAAGCGGAGTTGGCAGCCTTGGAACAAGCAGCGGCCAATAGCCCAGTTCAGTTGAGTCAAGCGACTTATGAAGGTTATTTGCAACACTTAGCTGACAATGGCAATGAAGCTGCAGCAAGTGCTTTAGCTCTTTACAAGCGTGGTCGGGAAGAAGACGGCTTAACAGTTGGAGAGTCTGGATCTTTGCAAGCCAACCTCAGAGCTCTTGAAATTGCAGATGCCATTAATAGCTATCGTCGCAATGCAGGTTTGCCTGAATTGGAGCTGGATCCTTATTCCCTTCCTGCCAGTCAAGTTCAGTTAGAATACTTCAAAAAGGCTAACTGGCATATGTTTAAGTATTTGCCAAACGAAAATATTGCTTATGGTTTCTCACCTGCTGGTGCAGTAGACTTTTGGTACAATGAAAAAGCGGCTTACCAAGAAGTAGCAGCTCAATACGGTCTACCAACAGACGAAACACAAATCGATGCCAATGACATCTATATGAGGATTGGGGCTGAGGCCTTTGCCAAGGTTGGTCATTACCTCCAAATGGTGGACAACAAAGCAACGGCTTTATCAGTGGCTTATGACCCAAGTAATGCCATGTCAGAAGCGGCTTTCTTACACAGTCCAGTTACCTCAGCAGTGTCAACCAATGCACTTGCTTACCAATTGCGTCAGGGAGCTGGTGCTACAACGACAAGATCAGATGTGAAAGCAAAATCTGATGAAGTCGCTAACCTCAAGCTGGACAAGGCCAATCAAGAGTCCCAAATCATTATCTTGCAAGGCAAATTAGAAGATGCCCGCCATACTAATTCAAATGTGGAAGTAGAGATGGCCAATGTGCAAAAAACCATCCAAAACTACAAAATTCTTCTTGTCAGCAAGGATCATGCAGTTGAAAAAGCAAAAGCGACTCTTGATGTATCTCGAGGTCGGATTGAAGCAGCTATTCAACCAAAAGAAGCAGCGCTTCAAAAAGCGAAAGATTTGTTATCAGCTGCGCGTGAGAAATTAGATCTTTTAAAAGCAGAAGAAGCAGAAAAAGCCCAAGTCGTTCAAGAAGCGCATGAGGGCTTGAAGGCGGCGCAAGAACGCTTGGTTGCTGCTGAAAAACGTCTTTCTGACTTTAAAAATGCTCCAGAATTATTGGTCAAAGCCCAATCCGTTTTATCAGCTGCGGTGGCTAATTTAGAAAATAAAAAAGAAAAATTAGAAGCCGAATTCACTACTCTTCAATCTTATCACAGTGTCGTGGAACTATTGAATTCTCAATATGAAGATCTTGCGTCACGAATGGATCCAGCTATTTTAGAAGCAGCAGATATGCCAATGGATATCCGCTCAAGCAATCCAACCACTTTTTCGGATAGACCAACAGTCCTTCCAACAAGTACCAATAGTCCGCAGGTACAAGCACCAAAAGCTACTTCAGCTCCAAAACAAGAAGCCAAAGTAGAAGAAATCAAACCCAAAAAAGAAAACAGCCAAGCTGTGGCAAGTGCAGATTCTTCCAAATATGCAGTAGCAACAACAGGTGTAGTCGTTGGGCTACTTGCTGGATTGTTTGGTTTCAAGAAAAAGAAACAATCTTCAAATAATGATTAAGACATACTGAGAATAGAGTGGATGCTTAGACACTTTATTGCTTAAAATCTTCAAAGAAAATTTATGAGGGTGGGACAAGAACTCTTTTAACAAAATGAGTTCTTTCCTGCTCTTTTTTTTTTACACTTTTGGAATTTTTGAAAGAAAGTGAAAGAAAATGATAAAAAATGTTGACATTTTTTGAAGAAAGAGTATAATGGTTTTTGTAATCGATTGCAAAAGGAGGAGAAATGCTCAAGTCTGAACGAAAACAATTTATCCTGGAAAAGGTATTAAAGGAAAAGTTTGTTTCCTTAGAAACCCTTGTGCAAGAGCTGGGAACGTCTGAATCAACCGTTCGTCGAGACTTGGATGAACTAGAAGCTGAAAGCAAACTTCGCCGGGTTCACGGCGGTGCGGAAAGCCTGCATTTTCTTCAAGAGGAAGAAAGTAATAAAGAAAAATCTATCAAAAACATTCAAGTTAAGTCAAAAATTGCGGTAAAAGCAGCGGAGCTGATCAAAGATCATGATGTCATCTTTATCGATGCTGGGACGACTAATGAACTCTTGGTACAAGAAATTGTCAATCCAACGGTAACTGTGGTGACCAATTCGATTCACCATGCGACCAAGTTGGTTGAGCGAAATGTTCCGACGGTCATCATCGGTGGGAAGGTAAAATCTTCTACAGATGCTAGTATCGGAGGGATCGCGCTCAATCAAATCGGTCAGTTGAATTTTGACAAGGCCTTTCTTGGAATGAATGGAATCGATGATGAATTTTACAGCACTCCAGACCTGGAAGAAGGATCTGTCAAGCGTGCAATTATCGAAAATGCAAAAAAAACCTATATCTTAGCGGATGCTTCGAAAATCGGGGTGACATCTTTTGTCAAAGTGGCTCCAATCAAGCGAGCCATGATTATCACCAATCAATGTGAACCGCAACGATTAAAGGTTTTAAAAGAAAAAACGGAGGTTATAGAGGTTTGATTTATACAGTAACACTGAATCCAGCGATTGACTATATTGTTCGTCTCGATCATGTAGAGACCGGGGCGGTCAACCGGATGGCTTCGGAAGATAAATTTGCCGGTGGTAAGGGAATCAATGTCAGTCGTGTCTTGAAGCGGCTTGATATCGAGAACACAGCGACTGGATTTATCGGTGGTTTTACAGGACGCTTCATCGAAGACGTACTGACTAGCGAAGCCATTTCAACCAACTTTGTGACAGTGGACCAAGATACACGGATCAATGTCAAGATCAAGGCTG
>JAPJPE010000126.1:0-1192 GCA_030825825.1 Streptococcus sp.
TCCTAACAGTACTCTATTATTCTATCATGAATTCAGTTATATAAATGTTACAAAAATGTTACAAATTTTACAAAATCAATAAATTTTTCTAGAATATCGGAATTTTTGTTATAATGGTTCTATGAAAAATATTATAATTACAGCAACAGCAGAGAGTGTTGAGCAAGCACAAGCCCTGATTGATGCAGGGGTTGACCGAATCTATGTCGGTGAAAAAGACTACGGATTACGATTGCCTCAAACTTTAAGCTATGACGAAATAAATCGAATTGCCCAATTAGTCCATGCTGCTGGCAAAGAATTGACAGTGGCTGTAAATGCACTCATGCACCAATCGATGATGGATTCAATCAAGCCTTTTTTAGATTTTCTAAAGGAAATTCAGGCTGATTATATTACTGTCGGAGATGCGGGCGTTTTTTATGTCTTGAAACGAGATGGCTATCCATTCAAAACGATTTACGATGCATCAACCATGGTCACTTCTAGCCGCCAGATCAATTTCTGGGGAAAACAAGCAGGAGCTTCTGAGGCTGTTTTGGCTCGTGAGATTCCATCTGCCGAATTATTCGTAATGGCTGAGAATCTTCAGATTCCAGCAGAAGTATTGGTTTACGGTGCTAGCATTATTCACCATTCAAAACGACCTCTTCTTCAGAACTATTACAACTTCATCAAGACAGAGGACTCTGTGACCAAAGATCGCGATCTGTTCTTAGCAGAACCAGGAGATCCAAATTCTCATTATTCGGTCTACGAAGACAAACATGGAACCCATATCTTCTCAAATAATGACTTGAATATGATGACCAAATTGTCTGAGTTGGTAGAACATGGCTTTGATCATTGGAAACTCGATGGTGTCTACTGTCCGGGTGAAAACTTTGTCAAGATTACAGAGTACTTTGTCAAGGCCCGTGATTTGATTCAAAAAGGAACATTTACACAGGATCAAGCCTATCTGTTTGATGAAGAAATCCGCAAATTGCATCCAGCCAATCGTGGTTTGGATACTGGTTTCTATGATTATGAACCAGATCGTGTAAAATAATAAAAAACTAGGGCTTCTTCGTTTGAGAGTTTTCCTTTTTCAGGGAACGAAGAGGCTATTCATTATATCGACAATCTTGTAAATTGGAGAAAACATGACAAATACAAAAAAACGTCCAGAGGTTTTGGTACCTGCTGGAAC
>JAPJPE010000126.1:1292-4262 GCA_030825825.1 Streptococcus sp.
CTCAATATTCACTTGTCTACGCAAGCTTCTGCAACCAATGTGGAGACCTTCCATTTTTGGAAAGAATATGGCTTGACCCGTGTCGTCTTGGCCCGCGAGGTATCCATGGAAGAGTTGGCAGAGATTCGTAAGCGTACCGATCTTGAAATCGAAGCCTTCGTTCATGGAGCGATGTGTATTTCCTATTCCGGACGTTGTACCCTTTCTAACCACATGTCTGACCGGGATGCTAACCGTGGTGGCTGTTCTCAATCTTGCCGTTGGAAATACGACCTTTACGACATGCCATTCGGCCAAGAACGTAAGAGTATCAAAGGGCAAGTTCCAGAAGAATACTCTATGTCAGCCGTTGACATGTGTATGATCGAGAATATTCCAGACATGATTGATAATGGGGTTGATAGCTTGAAGATTGAAGGCCGAATGAAATCTGTCCATTACGTATCAACAGTGGCTAACTGTTATAAGGCTGCTTGCGATGCTTATATGGAAAGTCCAGAAGCCTTTTATGCCATCAAGGATGATTTGATCAATGAATTGTGGAAAGTCGCTCAACGTGAATTGGCAACTGGATTCTACTACCAAACACCGACTGAAAATGAACAATTGTTTGGGGCACGTCGGAAGATTCCTCAATACAAATTTGTAGGAGAAGTAGTAGACTTTGATCCATCTACCATGACCGCGACGATTCGTCAACGGAATGTGATCAATGAAGGGGACCAAGTGGAATTCTACGGACCAGGCTTCCGACATTTTGAATGCCAGATCCAAGACTTACATGATAAGGATGGAGTGAAGATTGATCGTGCACCAAATCCGATGGAACTCCTTACCATTACCGTTCCGCAGGAAGTCAAACCAGGAGATATGATCCGTTCTTGTCAAGAAGGTTTGATCAATCTCTACTCAAAAGATGGGGCAAGTAAAACTGTTCGAGTATAACAAAAAAAGAGAGGGTTAAACCTCTCCTTTTTGTTGGGCGATGCGAATATTATTGGGGACCAAACTGATTTTCTGGATCTCAGAAATCCGAATAATCGTGGACATACTCTTTTTAAAATTTTTCACGATCAGTTGTCGGCGTTCTTGGTCATACTTGACAATATCGCCTGTAAAACTCTTGTTTGAAAAAATAACATGAACCCCTTGTTTTTTTCGCAATGCTTGTTGAATGATTTCAATAATTCTCTCATCTTCTAATGGGGCAGGGGTACTGACTTTTCCATTGAAAAATTCATTTGCTCGGTCTTTAACGATCTCGAGAAATTTTTTCATAGCTAAATTCTCCATAACTTGATACAATATATTATAGATAATTTCAACGATTTTGTAAATGATTTACGAATAATAGAGATGAGAAGGCAAGAAAGGAGTCGTGAAATGGCAGAATTTTCATTCCAAATCGAAGAACATTTACTGGTCTTGTCAGAAAATGACAAGGGTTGGACCAAGGAATTGAACCGTGTAAGTTTTAACGGTGCTCCAGCTAAGTATGATATCCGGACCTGGAGTCCCGACCATACAAAGATGGGGAAAGGCATTACACTCACGAACGAAGAGTTTCAAGTTATGCTCGATGCATTTAAAAATTAAAATAAAAAAGAGGTCCTTCAAAGACTTCTTTTTTGTTATAGTCTAAGACTATATAGATGTCAAAGATATTAGATTATCCCAAACCCTTGTTTATCAGGTGTTGGACTGCTATAATGGTTGCATTGGTGAATTAATGTAAAATTTATAGGAAAGAGGAATTCATATTGACACATACACATGCACCTTATCGCATAGACCATGTTGGTTCATTCCTTCGTCCAGCAGCTTTGGTTCAAGCTCGTGAAGATTTCGCAGCTGGAAAAATCAGTCAGGCTGAATTAACAAAAGTAGAAGATCAGGCGATTCGTGACCTCGTTGAAAAAGAAATTGCTGCGGGTCTGAAGTCAGTAACAGATGGAGAATTCCGCCGTGCTTATTGGCATTTGGATTTCTTCTGGGGCTTTGGTGGCATTGATCATGTCCAAGCTGCTCAAGGCTATCAATTCCATGATGAAACAACCAAGGCGGACTCAGCACTTGTCGTTGGAAAAATCACAGGAGCCAATCATCCATTTGTAGAGCATTACAAGTTCTTGCGTGATCTTGTAGCAGATGTAGATGGTGTAGAACCTAAATATACTATTCCAGCGCCTGCGCAATTCTATTTTGAATTGATCCGTGATGCAGAACATGTAGAGCAATTAAATACCATCTATCCTGATTTTGCGGCTGTTCGTGAAGACATCAAGCAAGCCTATCTTCAGGTGATTCAAGATTTGTATGATGCAGGACTTCGGACACTTCAGGTAGATGATTGTACGTGGGGTGTCTTGGTAGACGATAATTTCTTGACGGCTTGGGGAGCAGCTCAAGGCAAGTCAAAAGATGAGGTTCGCCGGGAATTAGCTGATCTCTTCTTGACCTTTAACAACGATGTCTACCAACATGTTCCAGCTGGTTTAACTGTCAATACACACGTTTGTCGTGGGAACTTCCATTCTACCTGGGCTTCATCAGGTGGCTATGCACCGATTGCAAAAGAACTCCTTGGAGAAGAAGCGGTCAATGCTTACTTCCTTGAGTTTGACACCGATCGTGCTGGTGGTTTTGAACCACTTGCAGAAGTGACCCCTGGAAAAGGAGTGGTGTTAGGCCTCTTGACATCTAAGAGTGGTCAACTGGAGAACAAGGATGAAGTCATCGCTCGTATTAAAGAAGCGAGTCAGTATGTACCTTTAGAAAATCTTTACCTGTCTACTCAGTGTGGCTTTGCTTCAACAGAAGAAGGAAACATTTTGACAGAAGAAGACCAATGGAAAAAAATCGGTTTGATTAAGGAAATTGTCGCTGAAGTTTGGGGCGAATAAGGAGGAAGAAACATGTCAGATTTACTAAGTATTTATAAAGAATTGCAAGCTAAAAAATGGGTGGACT
>JAPJPE010000127.1 GCA_030825825.1 Streptococcus sp.
AATTTCTTTTTCAATTCGGCGACTGCCATCATGACTTCCATCGGAGTCATATTGTAGAGATCCAGATTCTTCAATTCTGTGATCACTGTATTTTCTGTCTCTTCCTCAAAGAGGGACATTTGTTCAGCAACCTGTGAAGGTACTTCCTTTTTAGGGGTTGCATCCGCAAGCGGTACTTGCTGGGCTTGTCCTTCGAGCTTGGTCAAAATCGCATCCGCCCGCTTCAGCAATTCTTCTGGCAAACCAGCGATCTTGGCCACGTGAATCCCATAGGATTTATCTGCTGGGCCGGGTTCAATCTTGTGCAAGAAGGTAACCTGACCATCTCGCTCCAAGGTCGCAACATGCACATTTTCCAAACGGGACAAGGTCTCTGAGAGAGCCGTCAACTCATGGTAATGGGTCGCAAACAAGGTTTTGGCTCCGGTTCGATCATGAATGTATTCGATGATGGATTGGGCGAGGGCCATCCCATCATAGGTCGCTGTTCCCCGTCCCAACTCATCAAACAAAATCAGGGACTGGGGCGTTGCCTTGCGAATGGCATGATTGGCCTCCATCATTTCCACCATGAAGGTAGACTGACCCGATACCAGGTCATCAGCAGCTCCGATTCGAGTATAAATCGCATCAAAGATTGGCAACTCAGCCATTTGCGCTGGAACATAGGAGCCAATTTGGGCAAGAATCACAATGATCGCCAATTGGCGCATATAGGTAGACTTCCCGCTCATATTTGGCCCCGTAATCAGCTGAATATCCCGTTCTTCGTCCATAAAGATGCTATTAGGAATATAGGACTGGGCTCCCATCACTTTTTCAACAACCGGATGGCGACCTTTGTCGATCGCGATTCGCCGTTCTTCATGAAAGAGGGGACGATTCAACTGTTGCGACTCAGCGACACTGGCTAGACTTTGTAAAACATCAACCGTCGCAATCGCCTGAGCTAACTGTTGCAGACGTTGGATATACTTGCCAACTTCTTCACGAATCCGCATAAAAATCGTATATTCCAAATTAGCAGACTTCTCACGCGCCTCTAGCATATCTCCTTCGATGCGTGCCAATTCCTCCGTACCAAAGCGTTCTGAATTTTTCAAGGTCGCCTTGCGGAAAAAGTGAGCAGGAACGTGACTCAATTGAGAATTGGTGACATGGAAATAGTAGCCATCCTTCTTGTTGTAATCGATCTTTAGACCTGTAATGCCACTGGCTTCGCGTTCCTTGGCCTCAATCTCAGCAATCCAACCAGTACCATCCCGAAGAACGACACGGTACTGGTCCAATTGCTCGTCAAACCCAGTTCGGATGATATTTCCCTCCGTAATAACAGCAGACGCTTCCGGAGCAATAGCTGAGGTAATCAAGCGGTGCAACTCAGGAAGTTCATCCAAGCGTGCAATCAAGACATCTAAGACTGGATCACCAATCCCCAGTAGAATCGACTTGATCGTCGGCACATGACCCAGAGTATCTCCTAGCTGCAAGAGATCCTTAGGATTTATCTTGCCAAAGGAAACCCGACTCGCTAAGCGTTCAATGTCATAGACCCCTTTGAGACTGTCGGTCAAATCGCTCCGTTCAAAGAAATGATCCATAAAGACCTGAATGATGTCCTGGCGCTCTCGAATCCGTTTCAAATCGACCAAGGGTTTCTGAATCCAGGACCGCAACAAACGACCACCCATGGCCGTCTTGGTTTCATCCAAATACCAATACAAGCTACCATGTTTCTTCCCAGTCCGAGCATTCTCTGTCAAATCCAGACTAGCCTTGGTCGCAAAGTCCATCTGCAAGAAATCACAAATCTCATAATGATGGGCTTTTTTGAGGTGGCTCAATTCCCGCATTTGGGTCTGGTGGACATACTGGAGAAGTTTTCCAGCCGTTTTCTTTTCTAGCTCACTCAACTGATCCCCTAAGAGTTGAACATCGTCGAGCGCCGTCTCTACATGTGACAGCAAGAGATTCATCTGGCTCACAAACACACGCTCTTCCTGTTCTGGCAAGTCATAACCCAGGACCACCTCACGCGCACGTAAATTGCGGATTTCTCCACAAACCATGCTAAAGTCATTGAGGGTCGTCACCTGAAACTCCCCTGTCACCAGATCCATATAGGCTAGCCCATAATCATTTCCTGAACGATCCAAAGCAACCAGGAAGTTATTCTCACTATCTGGCTTGGTCGAATCCACCACTGTACCCGGTGTAATCACCTGTACGACTTCACGCTTAACGACCCCCTTGGCTTCTTTGGGGTCTTCCATTTGTTCTGCAATCGCGACCTTATAGCCCTGTTCAATGAGAACATCAATATACTGCTGGGCCGAGTGGTAGGGAACACCCGCCATAGGGATCGGATTCTCTGCATTTTTATTCCGTGAGGTTAAGGAAATCTCTAAAATTTGAGCCGCATTCACTGCATCTTCATAAAATAATTCGTAAAAATCTCCCATTCGAAACAGCAAAAAGGCATCCGGATAGTCTTTTTTGATATCTAGATACTGCTGCATTCCAGGGGATATTTTCTCTACTGCCATACTTCTTTATTCCTTACTCTTGCATCATTTTCTGACACAAGCTCCATAGATGAAAACAGGAGTAGATAGCTCACTATCTTCCTCCTTTTGACATCTCTCTTTCTCTCCAACGGGGCTTGATTACTGCATCATCCCTAAAATTTCATTTTGAATTTCAATAGCTGCCTCTTGGTCACGGCAGACAATCAAGAGGGTATTGGCCCCTGCTACTGTTCCCAAAATACGCTCATCTGCCATTTCATCTACACCATTGGCCAAGAGAGCTGCTTCTCCCAGCTCTGTCCGCAAAACCAAAGTGAATTCTGCTCGTGAGACAGATTTGGCATGGCTGGACAACATAATATAAATCTCTGCTACCTCAGGCTCATTGGGCAAAATATAATACAACTGGTCTTTTCGTTTCACCTTGACTAGACCCAGATCGCGCAAATCTCGTGACAGAGTTGTTTGCGTTACAGCAATTCCTTTTGCTTCTAATCGATCCTGAATCTCTTTTTGAGTCGACAATTTTTCATTTCGAATCATTTGTTGAATCAAAAGGTGACGTTCTGTCTTTTTCATTGGACCTCCACTTTTGAATAAATATACTTTAAATTATACCAAAAAAATTGAAAATTCGCTCAGAATTGTGTTAAAATAATAGTTAAAAGGACTAAGGAGCTAATATGAACAATAAAGAACTCATTGCTAGTGAATTGGCCAAAGTGATTGACTCTCTTGACCAAGATGCTATTTTAAATTTGCTTGAACAACCAAAATCATCTGATCTTGGTGACATTGCTTTTCCAGCCTTCTCACTTGCAAAAGTGGAACGCAAGGCTCCTCAAGCAATCGCTGCAGACATTGCTGAAAAAATCGACCAAAGTGCCTTCGAAAAAGTCGTTGCAACTGGACCTTACGTGAACTTCTTCTTAGACAAATCTAAGATCTCTGATCAAGTAATCAAATCCGTCATCGAAGCAGGTGCAGACTATGGCCAACAAGACGAAGGTAAAGGTCAAAACATTACCATCGACCTTTCAAGCCCAAACATCGCAAAACCATTCTCAGTTGGTCACTTGCGCTCAACCGTTATCGGGGATGCTCTTTCAAACATCTTCCGCAAAATGGGCTACAACACGATTAAAATCAACCACTTGGGGGACTGGGGTAAACAGTTCGGTCTCTTGATGGTGGCCTACAAAAAATGGGGTAGCAAGGAAGCTGTCGAAGCCAACCCAATCGATGAATTGCTAAAACTTTACGTTCGAATCAACGCTGAAATCGAAAACGATCCTGAGCTTGATGAAGAAGGACGTAAATGGTTCAAAAAATTGGAAGATGGGGATCCAGAAGCCACTGAATTGTGGCAATGGTTCCGTGACGAAAGCTTGGTGGAATTCAACCGTATCTACAAACTCCTCGGTGTTGAGTTTGATAGCTTGAACGGAGAAGCTTTCTACAACGACAAGATGGACGAAGGGGTTCAAATCCTTGAAGACAAAGGCTTGTTGAAAGAATCTAAAGGGGCTAGCATCGTTGAGCTCGATGATGTCAACCTTCCACCAGCTATGATCAAAAAATCAGACGGTGCCACTCTTTATATCACTCGTGATATCGCAACCGCTATCTACCGTGCACGGACATACAACTTTGTGAAAAACATCTATGCTGTAGGTCAAGAACAATCCAACCACTTCC
>JAPJPE010000128.1 GCA_030825825.1 Streptococcus sp.
AGCCCGGACTCGTCGGCAAGAGCTCGAGCTTGGATTTAATCAAGTTATTCATACTCTCTATTATAGCAAAAAAGGGAGGGGGTAGCCTCTCTCTAGTATGTTTGTATTATTGGTATCCATCTTCACCAAGTAAAAAATAATTATTAAATGATATATCAGACCCTCATCCTCAATCCTTTATCTTCACTTGCCCTTTTTCATAGCAAAAAAGAGGGATCTCAAAGGATCCCCCTTTACTAGCAATCGATAAACTTTATCCTTTGAGATTAGCCATCTGAAAGATCGGAATCACATAAGGAACAATAGACATCAGGATAGTGAATAACACGAAGAACCAGAACCAGAAGGAAGCGAGGGCACGCTGGAAAACTCCCGGTTGAGGTTTATTGGCTTGAATATAAGTCTTGATAGCTGGCCATTTAGTCGCAAGAACCACTATCATGACAATGGAACCAATAGCTAAAACACCAATTTGGAGCCAATTCGCTAGTCCCTCGTCCACATGATAGGCCACATAATGCAAGCCTTGGGAAATCACAAAGTTATTGAAAATGTGATAGAAAATAGCCCACCAGATATTGTATTCAAAGGCAATGTAGCCGAATCCTAGACCAATGATACCCGCGAAAAAGAGCTGGTCAAAATTGGCATGGAAGAGACCGAATAAAATAGCCGTCATGACAATGGCAAAGATTTTGCCATACCGTTCCAAGCCTCGCAAGCCAGCCCCACGGAAGAAGAATTCCTCTGTGATAGGACCAAAAAAGCCAGCATACAAGAGCATAGTCCAAGATCGCTCAATCGTATCTCCTAGATCTGGTGTTGGAGAATGAAGGCCAATGGTCTCAAACATGCGCTCAATCACTTGTGTCATCACAGATGAAAAGACTTGAGAAAAGCCAAGAAAGGCGAGAAGAATAAAGAAGACTGAAAGTGTCATCTTACGTCCCTTATGCTTAAGATCATATTTATAAAGGGCCTTCTTACGATAGGCATTAAAAAGAAAGAGTCCAATGGAAATAGAGATGAGGTAGGGAATACCAGCCCAAACATTCAGGGCGTTTAGTTTCTCCGTTACTTGACTTGGATCTTTTCTGAGAGAGCCTGCTAGGGTTAAGCCTAAGAGGACTTCCCACAGGACGGTTACTAAGGTCATTACCAAGAGATAAATAGCAAGTGTCCCAGAATACCTTCCTATATCTTTTTTAGGGTCTAATAATCGGTTATATTGGTTCATTTCTTCCTCCTAGAAAATAGATAAAAACTCGCACAGACTCCTTCGTATAAGACAAAGAAAATCAAAAAGGCATGCATAAAGTAGTCTTCTGGTAATGCAAGAATAATCGAATCCACGCGCGGATCAAAGAGCCAAGTATTGTCCCCAGCAAATAAGACCTGATGAAAAAGCGTAAAGAATTGATCAAAGCCAATCATAACAGCCATCACTGCAAGCACTACTGGTAAAACCAGCATCCAAAAAAAGAGACTTCGGTACAGGGCTAGATAGCCATTTTTGACGACTGTTCGCATAAAATGGATAAAACCAGGTAGAGTCACCAAGAAAACGACCGTCACCAAATGAAACAGGTACTTGACGGCTTCGAAATGGTGCAAGCCATTTTTTGAAGAGGGGAATTGAGGCATCTTCAACACCCATTGAAAAGGATTGGTCAAATAGTTCATCAAGACATTAAAATTCTTCATGATGACTGAAGCCGAAAAACCAGTTCGGCTTTGAATCCCCAACCAATGAATCTCCATGGGATAGAGGACCCATGCTAGGCCAATGGTGAGAAGGATCGTAGCTGACAAGATAAAGAAAAATTGGTTGATTGATTTTAAACTTTTAAGCATCAAAATCCCACTCCGCTAAACTGGAAACAACATGTGTCGGTGCAATTGGTAAGGTCGGCACTTCTTCTGGTTTGGTAAAACCTGTCGTCACCAAAAGGGTTGGAATCCCATTGTCAATACCTGCACGAATATCTGTTAAATAATTGTCCCCGACCATAACGACTTCTTCTCTTTCAAGACCCAAGTGTTCAATAGCCTTATCCATGATGATGGCCTTTGGTTTTCCAATGATCACAGGCTCGACCCGTGTTGCTGCTTCGACAAGGGTAATCAGAGATCCTGCTCCTGGCATCAAGCCACGCTCCGTCGGGATATTTAGGTCCGGATTGGTCCCGATAAAGTGAGCTCCTTTTTGGATCGCCAAGGTCGCAATAGCAAACTTCTCATAATCCACTTGCCAATCGAGGCCAATTACGACGTAATCAGGTGCTTCTTCATCGATGATATAGCCAGCTTCTTCAATAGCATCTTTGAGCCCCGCTTCTCCGATCACATAGACCTTTTTGCCCAAATTTTGGTCATTCATGTAGTCAATGGTCGCAAGGGTAGCTGTATAGATAGTCGAAACTGGGGTTTCAATATTGAAATGAGTGGCCAGCATATCCCGAACAGTCTCTGGTGTGCGGGTTGTATTGTTGGTTACAAAGAGATAGGGAATCTCACGCGCCTGCAGTTCATGAACAAAAGCTTCTCCTGCAGGAATTCGTGATTTTCCTTTGTAAATGGTGCCATCCAAATCAATCAAATAGCCCTTGTAGTGCATTTATTCTTCCCTTTCTGTGTTAGCTTCTTCATGCAACTTCTCTGCATCGACTCGTCCACCAGAACCATATAAGAGCAAGGCTCCAGCATAGAGGACAAATTGTAACACCAAACCTGTAAAATTAATCCCTTGACTTCCCGATTGGGTGAACAAGAAGGATGCTACCATGAGGATCACAATGGTCAATAACAAGCCTATCACGGTTGCCTGATCCACACTGATTTGATAAACCGTGCGTTTAGTGCTCCGATTTTTCCCGTCAGACTTAGTTTCTGGTTGCAAATTCTCCACAAAATCCGTCACCAAGGTCGCAGCGAGGCTGACTGTAGTGCTAAAGAGCACGCCTTGAGACAAGCGGTGATAGAAATTGGACCAGAAGGATCCTGATTGGCTAGTAATCCCAATCGAGAAGATCATGACCGGTAAAAGAAAGGCCAAGGTGAAATGGATCCAGACCCGATACCAGCGTACGTCTTCTCTTAAAAAGCGATTAAAACTCTCTAAATTCAAGCGATAGCGGAAAAATTTATAAATTTCCTCTACCAGGATGATGCCCAAAGCACAAAGAGTCAAGAGCCAATCTCCCAACATGTACAAAGGGTTCTTTTGACGCTTGGCATAGGCCACAACCCGTTTTTGATAGCTTTCAAGCTCCTGTTTTTTATTTTTTAATCTTCTACTTTCCATAAGTCCAACCCTTTTCTTCTACTTCTTCCCACTCAATTTCAGCTTGGGCATTGATCTGACCATCTGAAGTAATTTGGTGCTGAGTTTTCAAGCCCTCTTGTTCATATTGAGAGGTGATGAGACCTCCTGCTAGCACTTCTTTGACATATTTTAGATGAACTTTTTTAGGGACATGATGGGTCAAGAAGTCTGCTCCCATCACCTCAAAAACCCAGTCCAAGTACTTGCTATTGTTGACATGTCCGTTCATATCCAAGTCGTAAAACCGAACCCGGTATTCTTGTTCGACGCCCCCCTCTAATTCCTTAAAACGGGGACCGCGGAGCATGGTTTTTGAAAATTCAGAGTCAAAGGCATCCGTGATTTCACTCATAACAGGATGAACCTTGCGTGTATCCCGATCCATCAAGACAAAGGTCGCGACCATCTCAATGATAGTATTTCCTGCTTCATCCTTGATATTAAAGGCCCGGTAGCAGAAAAGTCGATTGTGACTCTTGGCATAGGTTTCGATGGTGATTTTCTCATCAAAAACAGGGAGACGCTCGATCTTCATATTGTAATCCGTGATAATCCAGACTAGATTGTAGTTCTCTAAAATGTACATATCACTCATACCCAGCTCAATCGATTGCATGCCCGATACCTGTAAAGACAGCAAGATCAATTGGGGAATCTTAATATAACCATTGACATCGCTCATATCAAACGGAATTTTCATGCTGTATTCAAATGTTTTTGCCATCTTCTACTCCAAAATAAACTTCTCTGCTACAGTGTCTCCTAAAAAGAGACCTTTCTTGGTCATTCGTACAATGTCCTTGTCAGGTACTAAAAGGCCCTGCTGGGTCAATTCCTCAACCACTGGTCCATATTGTTGGTCAAAATTCACACCAAACTT
>JAPJPE010000129.1 GCA_030825825.1 Streptococcus sp.
TCTAATTTTCTACTTGGTCCATTATACCAAAAAGCCAAGTAAAAAGACAGGGAGGCTTTTCCTTCCTGTCTAGACTTTAACTATTTATTTTCTTATAAACACAACCAAGCTGCTAAGAGGGCAGAGAGGATACTGAATAAGGATCCAATCAAGTAATACTCCGCAAAGGCTGGATTTTCCGAAATTTTATTGTAGCGGGCGATAGATTTGGCGGTAAATACTAGGCCGATCGAAGCAAATTGCCCATAGACGAGACAGGCACCAATCACCAAACGCTCTAAAAAACCAATCATGGAACCAGCCCCAGTGATGGTATCCATTTTCTTCTTGCTGGTAGGTTGATACTTGGCAAACAGAATTTTAAAGGCAATATTGCTTGGTTTCCCAACTAGGAGGACATAAAAGATCAGATTTAAAGTGTCTATTGGCAGATAGGTCGTGCCGTTTTTAGCATCAAAAAGAACTAGACAAGTAATGATACCAATATGCAAGACTTGATCCAGCGCAAAGGTCCATGCGGTTGGTAATTTCAATTGTTTCTGAACTATTGGTTTTAAGAAATCTATTGCAGCATGGGTTAGTAAAATAACAAAGCAAATCCACCACAAATCTAGATGACAGAAGGAAACGACGATCAGAGGCAGAGCTACATATAGAATGTGAAGCCCTAGCACCTTCTTATCCTGATCCTTGCGATCCGCCATCTTTTGGCTTTGAAAATAATAATCTGATAGTAAATGACAAATCAACAAGAGAATCAAGTATGGATTCACTACGATACTAGACAATCCGCTCATCTTCCTCTCCTTTCACTGTGCTTTGTATACTAGCCAGGGCAGCTGCTCTCCCCCGTAAATAAACACGGATACTACTACTCTTTAACCGTTTAGAGAGGGCACTTGGGTTGATAGCTAGTGATTGAGCCAAATCCTGCTGACTAAAGGACTCGCTATATACGGATCTCTTTAGAAGATTGAGCAAGATCTCTTCCTGACTATCCCGCCAACCTGAACGAATGGCTTCTCCAGAAGCGATGAGGGCGTTCACAAAAAAGTCTTGGTTTTCCTTCCCGCTTGAAAAATAAATCTGTGTACTGCCATAGTCATTTTTCTGATGAACAAAATTGATGGCTGCGCGTGCATTCCAATAAGCTGGACCATCTGCTCCAACACTTTGCAAGGGATCAATAGCTGTTACAATCTCCCCAAGGCCAATTCCAAAACGAAGCTGAGTAGGGGTTAGTTCTGAACGTAAGGTATCGATGATTTGAAAAACTGGAGCATCCACTTTTAAAAGCGCTTGAAACTCATCCCCCAAGGTTAAGGTAAAACAGGATGCCAAATAGTCCGCAAAAAGTCCATTTATCTTTTGAAGCGTTATTTCTAACTGTTTTTGCAGGTCAAAACGTTCTTGTACCATTTTGGAATCGATGACATCTGCAATCAAAGCAAGATACATAAGCCCACCTCCTTGTGTCTATTATAACGAAAAAACACAAAAATGTCTATTATAACAGACATTTATAAAAATTGCCGTTATAATAGACATTAAATCATTTAAAAGCTTATTTCACTTTTTCTTCTTCATAGTCACCGTTGCTACAAACGACTTGTTTGCCGCCACCACGAACTTTTTTCTCAACTAAGTAGTGGCCACATTTTGGACAATCCCGACCGATCGGCTTATCCCAAGAGGTAAATTCACACTCTGGGTAGCGATTGCATCCATAGAAGATACGGTTGCGCTTGGTTTTGCGTTCGATGATTTGTCCCTGATGACACTCAGGACACTCCACGCCGATTTCTTTGACAATGGCCTGAGTATGACGACAATCTGGGAAATTACTACAAGCATAGAACTTACCAAAACGTCCTAATTTAATCACCATCGGGCTACCACAAACTTCACAATCAAAACCAGCTGGTTCGTCTTTGATTTGGATTTTTTCCATCTCTTCTTCAGCCTTTGCGACTTCCTTAGAGAATGGTTTGTAGAAGGCATCGATGACTTTTTGCCACTCTTCTTTTCCAAGTTCGACATCATCGAGTTTCCCTTCCATTTCTGCTGTGAAGGTCACGTTGACAATATCTGGGAAGAATTCAACGATCAGTTTATTGACGATCTCCCCTAACTCTGTTGGTTCAAAACGTTTGGCTACCAGCTTCACATAATAGCGTTTTTGAATGGTCTCAATCGTCGGAGCATAGGTTGAAGGACGACCAACCCCATTTTCTTCTAAGGTCTTAATCAAGGTCGCTTCAGAATAACGAGCAGGTGGTTGAGTGAAGTGTTGCTCAGGCTTGCTATTGACTTGCTTAACGATATCGCCTTCTACCATATCCGGCAACATCTTGTTCTTATCTGAGTCGTTATAAATCGCCAAATAACCATCAAACTTCACTTGGCTTCCGTTTGCCGTATACTGAACCCCATTTCGACCTAAACGGACATTCATGGTATCAAAGACAGCTGCAGTCATTTGACTAGCTACAAAGCGGTTCCAAATCAAGGTGTAGAGCTTGAGTTGGTCTTTGTCCAAGTATTTAGCAATGCTTTCAGGTGTATTGAAGACGCTGGATGGACGAATCGCTTCGTGGGCATCTTGGGCACCAGAAACATTCTTCACACGGCTTCCATGCTTGGAATATTTCTCACCAAAGCGATCCACGATAAAGTTAGCCGCCTCATTTTGCGCAACTGGACTGATCCGTGTAGAATCAGTACGCATATAGGTAATCAAACCTTGAACACCCGAGCCAATATTGATTCCTTCATACAATTGCTGAGCAACCATCATGGTCTTACGTGTACGGAAGTTGATCTTATTGGCAGCATCCATCTGCATGGAAGAGGTGGTGTAGGGAAGTGGCGCATTTCGACGACGCTCTTTCTTTTCCACCTTTTCAACGGTAAAATCTTTGCCATCTAAGCGTTCAAGAACAGCTTTCACCTCTTCATTGGTGTTGAGCTTCATCTTCTTGCCATCAATCCCATAGAAGCTGGCTTGGAATTGTTTGGTCCCTTTTTTGAAGACACCATCAATGGTCCAGTATTCTTCCGGCTTGAAATCATTAATTTCGTTTTCACGATCAATGATTAATTTGAGGGCAACTGATTGCACGCGCCCTGCAGAAAGTCCTTTTTTGACCTTTTTCCAAAGAATAGGCGAAATCGAATACCCTACAATCCGGTCCAAGACACGACGTGCTTGTTGGGCATCGACCAAGTCCATATCGATTTGGCGCGGTTCTTTAAAGGCATTTTTAACGGCATCCTTGGTAATTTCGTTAAAGACCACGCGGTTCTTTTCTTTGGCATCCAAGTTCAAAATATGCGCTAAATGCCAAGAAATAGCTTCTCCTTCTCGGTCCGGGTCACTTGCGAGAAAGACTTGTTTGGCTTTTTTAGCTTCTTTTTTCAAATCATTGATCAAAGGACCTTTTCCGCGAATATTGATATACTCCGGTTCATAGTTATTGTCGAAGTCAATCGACATGGTTGATTTTTTCAGGTCCCGAATATGACCCACACTAGCCATGACTTTGTAGTTACGACCAAGGTATTTTTCGATTGTTTTGGCCTTCGCAGGAGACTCCACAATCACCAAATTTTTCTTGGCTGTACTGCTTTTCTTTTTTGTTACCACGTTTTATCCCTCTGTATTGTATAAATCTCATTGAGTTTAATACATTTTAAGAAAGATGTCAACTAGGAACTTCTCCTATAGGAAAATCACAATTCGTATTTCAATTCATCAAGAATGTCCTGGCCTGATGTGACAAGCTTTGCGCCTTCTTGAATCAAGTGATGGCAGCCTGCAGATTTACCATCTAAAATATTTCCTGGAATAGCAAAAACGTCTCGGCCTTCTTCCATAGCACGCTCACAAGTAATCAAACTACCTGAACGGAGTCGAGCCTCTGCCACAATCACAGCCTGACAGAGGCCTGCAATGATGCGATTTCTCTCAGGAAAATGAAACTTCAGTGGTGCCTGCCCTGGACCATACTCGCTCAAGATCAGATGGTGTTCTCCCATATGCGCTTGCAGCCTTTGATTGCTCTTTGGATAAAAGACATCTAGCCCTGTTCCAATCACTCCGATGGTCTTACCACCATTTCGTATACTGGCATAATGAGCTGTCGCATCAATTCCCTTAGCAAGTC